>NZ_CACSJV010000052.1:0-25289 GCF_902706105.1 Curtobacterium sp. 18060
GGGGGGGCAGACTGCACCGTCCCGGCATAGCGTGGGCGCGTGGACCTCGAACTCAAGAACCGTGTCGCACTCGTCGTCGGAGGCAAGGGGTACATCGGTGCCGCCGTCGCCGACCGCCTCCGGGCCGAGGGGGCGACCGTCGTCGTCGCGTCCCGCAGCGCCGACGACTCCGACGACAGCGTGTCGATCGACACCGCCTCGCAGGACTCCGTGGACGCGGGCATCGCCACCGTCCTCGAGCGGCACGGGCGCATCGACGTGCTGGTCGTGACCGCTGCCCCGAGCGCGAGCACCCTCGACCCGGCTCGGAAGTCCGACCCGGAGCAGGTCCTCGACGCGATCGACGGCAAGGCGCTCGGGTTCCTCCGCGTCGCGAACGCCGTGCTCCCCGCCCAGCGCGAGGCCGGGTTCGGCCGCGTGGTCGTCGTGAGCGGGCAGAACGCCTACTTCTCCGGCAACATCACGGCGTCGCTCCGGAACACGGCGGTGAGCGTCATCGCGAAGAACCTGGCCGACGACGTGGCAGGCACCGGGGTCACGGTGAACGTCGTCAACCCCGGGACCGTGACGGACACTCCGTCCGCCGAGGTCCGTCCAGGGGGTCCCGGCGACTCGACACCGCAGCAGATCGCGGACCTCATCGCGTTCCTGTCGTCGCCGCTCAACGGGGTGTCCGGCGAGTCCGTCTCGATCGCGCACCGCCAGCGGGGGTCTGTCGTCGTCTGACCCCCGAGTACGAGTGTCAGGATCTGCTCTTCCCTGCAGAAGTACCGGTGCACCGCAGGTGGGCTTCCGAAAACGAGCTCCGCGGCCGTCCGTGCTGCGTCGACGTGCCGCTCGCGCACGACTGGCGGTACCGTGCCACGGAGCGCTGACCGGCACGCCGAGTTCGTGACGAATGGGGGCCGTTCCCCGTCTTCATCATGAACGACCGAGAACCTCTTGCCCGCTCCTGGATCCGATGGCCCCGGCGGTCCACCCTCGATTGCCGACGGAGCGCCGTCGGTCCCGACTTCGGAACCTCTCGCGTCGATCGGAACAGCGGTCGATGGCACTGTGAGGCGTCGGATGGACGATCCACTACCGGCGCATGCGGTCGGTTGAGTACTCGGGTGTGGCGTACCTCCCACCTTGTGACATGTCCGGGGCAAGGGGCGCTCGCGTGCTCCAGGCAGCCGCGTCGTCCCGCGGGAGGAAGCCGACGGCTTCCCCGGGCTGGAGGTCCCACCATCCATCGGTGTTCGCGGAGACGGCGTAGAACACTGCCGTGTGTTCGGTGGTCGTCATCGCCGCGACGAAGGCGCGGATCGCGTCCGCGGGGCTGAGCCACGTCTGCTGCTCTCGAGCCGAAGACGGCTGCTCCTCGTAACTGCCGATGCGCAACGAGATGGTGCTCATGCCGAACTTGTCCGCGTACAGCCGGCAGAGTGCTTCCCCCGCGGCCTTCGACACTCCGTAGAAGCCGTCAGGTCGCGGCGGCATGTCGGGCGACACGTGGTCACCCGCGGCGTACGAGCCCGTCAGGCGGTTGCTGCTCGCGTACACGACCCGACGTACCCGTGCCCGCCGGGCGGCCTCGAGCACGTGGTAGGTCCCGACGATGTTGGCCTCGGCCAGGTCGTGGAAGTCAGCCTCGTCCGCGATTCCGCCCAGATGGACCACGCCGTCCGCTCCGGCGAAGAGTTCCACCAGGTTCTCCAGGTCGGCGAGGTCGACCGCTGCGACGGACTCCTGTGGGCTGCTGGGGGTGATCGGACGGATGTCGGTGGAGACGAGGACCGCATGGCGCTCCAACAGTGCCGACCGGAGTGCAGACCCGATGTTCCCGGCAGCACCGGTGATGACCCAACGGCTTCCGGCGATGCTCGACATCGTGCGATCGTACTGGCGACGCCGGCGGAGCGGCCTTGTCCGGGTCTTCGATCGCGGCCAAGCCTGGGCGAAGTCTCGCCGCCGTTCCGGTTCAGTCCGCTTCGGTGAGCAGGCGCAGCGTGTGGAGCAGATCGCTGCGCTGGTCGCCGTCGAGCGGAGCGAAGAGGACATCGAGGACGCTCGACGCCACCGAGTGGCCGTCCTGGAGCGCAGTCCGACCCGCATCACTCAGCGCGTGCTCGAGACGCCGTCCGCGCCCTGCCGACCGGGTGATGAGCCCTCGTTCGACCAGCCGTGTCGCGAGGGTCCCGAATGCCTGGTCGCTCTGGAAGGTCGCGACGGCCAGCTCGTGGCCCGATGCGCCGGGCATCCGATCGATGGCACGGAGCGCATCCCACTGCACGAGGGAGACGCCGACGTCCTTGAGTGCCGCGTCCATCGTCCGGTGGTTCCGGTACTGCGCGCGCTTGATCATCTGTCCGAGTACCTCGAGGTCCGCCGCCATGGTGATACTGTATCAACACCCTTACATCAACATGTTTAGACAGGACGATCATGAACAGCTCCCTCCCCGAATCCCTGCCGGTCATCGAGGCCGGCAGCTCGACCGCTCGCACCGCCCTCGTCCTGCACGGTGGCGGCGGGCCGAGGACCGTGGCGCCGATCGTCGGACACCTGTCGGCGACCATGCACGCCCTCGCCCCGACCCACCCGGGCTGGGACGGAACCGCGCGCCCGGAGTCGATCACCTCCGTTGCCGAGCTCGCCCACGCGTACCTCGCGCGGCTCACCGAACACGGCGACCGCGACGTGGTCGTGGTCGGGTCCTCGATCGGCGGATGGATCGCGCTCGAGATGGCCGTCCAGGCCGCAGCCGACCAGCGGCTCGCCGGCCTCATCGGGGCCGTGGTGGTCATCGACACCGTTGGCGCCATCGTCGACGGGGAGCCGATCGCCGACTTCTTCGCCCTCGATGCTCGCGGCCTGGCCGAGGTCGCGTGGCACGACCCCGAGCGCGGGTACACGGATCCCGCCGACTCCACCGAAGAGCAACGAGCGGTACAGCAGTCCAACGGCCGCACGATGGCAGCGGTCGCCGGCGCGGCGATGAGCGACCCGACGTTGCTCAGCCGACTCCATGCGGTCAACGTGCCGACGTTCGTCGTCTGGGGCGCAAGCGATCGCGTCGTCACTCCGGCCTACGGGCGAACAGTCGCCGCGGCGGTACCGGGTGCGGCCTACGCCGAGATCCCGGCCGCGGGCCATCTCCCGCACCTCGAATCACCCGAAGCGACCTGGGCCGCGATCGACGCCTTCCTGAGCTGACCAGCACGCACGGCGGCAGACACCGGAAGGAACGCGGCTCCGCGCGGGGACCGTGCAGGACGACCGGTCGCCCAACTGCGGGTGTCTTCGTCGACGCCGAGTACCGGGTGCTCGCCCCTCGCTTCACCCGCAGGGACGAAGCGCTTCGCCCCTGCGCCCGATGCCCCGGCGACTCCGGACCGCGAGTCTGGTGACATGGAGTCCTCGACGAAACACACGATCGCCACGCTGCTGCTCTGCGCCGCGATCGTCGCCACCACCGTCATCGCCCTCGCCGCCATGACCCCGGGCGCGTGACGTCGGTCCGCGCTGCCCGGCCTGGGCGGCATGCGATGATCGAGCCGTGACGGACCGGCGCACGTTCATCCGGCCCCTCGCCACCCGTTCGATCGTCGTCGACGTGGCGTGGGCGGTCCTGGCGGCGTTCGTCTTCCTGCTACCGCTCGAGGTCGAGCTCGAGCACGCGAGCTTCTTCGCCGTGCTCGCTGCCGCCGGCGCGATCGCCCTCCGTCGGGTCTCCCCGTCGGCGGCGATGCTCATGGTGGTCGTCCTCGGGATCATCCAGGTCGGCGGCGGCGAGCGCCCGTCACTCGTCGACCTCGCCATCTTCGTCGTCATCGGCACCGCGGCGGTCGTCGGGACCCGGACCGAGGTCATCCTCTCCGGGGTGCTCGCGCTCGTCGCGGGCGTCGGCGCGACGTTCTACCTCGCCGTCACCGGCTTCCGGTACCTGGTGCTGCTCAACGGCCCCCGCGACCAGGCGTTCCTCGCGATGGCCGCACCGGTCGCCGCCCTCCTCGGGGTGTGGGCGGGCGGCGTCGCCGTCCGGGCCTTCCGGTCGCGCGACCGCGAATCCGTCCGTCGAGCCGATGCCGAGGCTGCCGCGTCGCGCGCCGAGGCCGTCGCCAGCGAAGCCGAGGCGACCGCCACCCGTGCCATCGACGTCGCGGAGTCCGAACGCATCCGCGCCGACATCGCCCGTGACGTGCACGACGTCGTCGGCCACTCGCTCGCGGTGATCATCGCGCAGGCCGACTCGGTGCCGTTCCTGGCCGACGAGGCCCGCATCCGCGAGGTCAGTGCCACCATCGCCAGCACCGCCCGCAGCTCCCTGCTCGAGGTCCGGCAGGTCCTCGGGCACATCGACGGCTCCGGGGAGACGACCGATCCTGGCTCGCTCGAGGAGATCGTGCAGGGCATCCGCGACGCCGGAGTCGACGTCGACCGCACGGTGCGCGGCGTCCCGGTCCCGCTCCGCCCGGACACCGGCACGGCGGCCCGGCGCGTGCTGCAGGAGATGCTCACCAACGCGCTCCGGCACGGCGCTCCGGGGCTGCCCGTCGTGGTCCGTGAGACCTGGCGGAGCGCCGACGTCGTGCTCGAGGTCGAGAACGTCGTGGGTGACGGCACCACCGGGGGCTCCGGCCGGGGGATCGACGGCATGCACACCCGCCTCACCGCACTCGGCGGGTCCTTCGACGCCGCCGCGCTGGACGACGTGTTCGCCGCACGCGCCCGCATCCCGTTCGACGTCCAAGGGGGACCCGTCCGATGACCGAACCGATCAGGATCCTGCTCACCGACGACCAGGCGCTGTTCCGCGCCGGTCTGCGCGTGGTGCTCGACGCCCAGGACGACATGCACGTGGTGGGCGAGGCCTCCGACGGCGCCGAGGCCCTCGACCGTATCCGGGAGCTCCGACCCGACGTGATGCTGCTCGACATGCGGATGGCCGGCATGGACGGCGTCGAGACCGTCCGGCAGCTGTTCTCCGGCGCCGTCGAGGGCCCGCTCCCCCGGGTCGTCGTGCTCACCACGTTCGGCCTCGACCCCGCCGCCGCGACCGCGATCCGGCTCGGTGCGAGCGGGTTCCTGCTCAAGGACGCCACCCCGACGTTCCTGTTCGCGGCGGTCCGGGCGGTCCACGAGGGCAGCTCCGTCATCGCCCCGAACGACCTCGCGCAGCTGTTCGGGGCCGACGTCGCGAGGGCACCGGCGCCGCAGCCGCCCGAGTTCCAGGCGCTGACCGAGCGGGAGCGGGTGGTGTTCGGCTGGGCGTCCCGCGGGCTCTCGAACGCCGAGATCGCGACGAAGGAGTACGTCACCGAGTCGACCGTGAAGACGCAGATCTCGAGCATCCTCGGCAAGCTCTCGCTGCGGGACCGCGTGCAGCTCGTGGTCTACGCGCACGACCACGGGCTGGCGGGCAACCGCGACGGGTCCTAGCCGGTCGCGATCCGATCGAGCCACTCCGCGAGCATCGTCCGCTCGGCAGCCGACAGCCGATCCAGCCGGGGTGCAGCAGCACGGAGCGTGATCGCGGCGCTCGTCACGGCGTCGCCGCCCGTGCCACCGTCGTCCGTCGTCGACGCGCTCGGCACGAGGATCCGGCCGAGCACGGCGTCGAGCACGTCGTCGGCGAGCGACGGGTCCCGCTCGTCCACCGGGGCGGCCAGGACCGCGAGGACGGCGCCGGTGCCGGCCGCGTGCACGAGCTCCACGGCACGTCGTTCCGGCACGGCGAGCCGCCCGGCCTCGGCCACGCGCTGGATCCGTTCGGCGAGCAACGCCGTGCCGGCCCGCGCCGCTGCTGAGCGCCGACCACGCTCGGGGTCGCTCAGCAGCACGAACAGGTGAGGGTTCGCGAGCCCGAACCCGATCGTCATCGACCACCCGGCGCGCAGGTCGTCGACGGGGTCCGTCCGTCCGTCACGCGCTGCCCGCACCGCGTCGGCCTTCACCGCAGCGAAGGTCGTCATCGCGTGCTCAGCCACCGCTTCGAGCAGCCCGTCCTTGTCGCCGAACAGCCGGTAGATCGTCGGCGCCTGCACGCCTGCGCCGTCGGCGACTGCGCGGGTGGTCACCGCGGCCGCGCCGAGTTCCCGCAGCATCGAGCCCGCGACCTCGACGATGCGCGCTCGTGTCTCCTCGCGCTGGGTTCCCTGGTCGATCACGGAACAACGATAACGGATCCGTGCTATCAGTGTGTTACCGTCGATACAACTTGACCGTTACCATTGATACGGAGATCCCATGATCGTCATCACCGGCGCCACGGGCGCACTCAACGGCGCCACAACCGACCACCTGCTCGGACAGGTCGACCCGAGCGAGCTCGTGGTCGTCACCCGCGATCCGGCGAAGGGCCAGCGGTTCGCCGACCAGGGCGTCGAGGTCCGCCGCGGCGACTACGCCGAGCCCGACACGCTCGCCCGCGCCTTCGCCGGTGCCGACCAGCTCCTGCTCGTCTCGTCGAACGACCCGGGTGCGGACGCCGTCGCGCTGCACCGTTCCGCCGTGGCCGCGGCGGTGACCGCCGGTGTCGGGCGCGTCCTGTACACGAGCCACCAAGGTGCAGCGCACCGGTCGCCGTTCGTCCCCGCGGCCCACCACGCCGCGACCGAGGACCTGCTCCGCGAGTCTGGCCTGCCCTGGACGAGCCTGCGGAACGGGTTCTACGCCCACAGCACCACGTGGCTGATGGGACCGTGGCAGACCACCGGCACCGTGTCCGTGCCCGTCGACGGCCCGGTGTCGTGGACCGCGCGTGAGGACGCCGCCGAGGCAGCCGCTCGCATCCTGCTCGCCGAGCAGCCCTTCGACGGCCCGGTGACGCTCACCGCGCCGGCTGCCCCGACCTTCGCCGACCTCGCCGGCTCCGCATCGGAGCGCACCGGCCGGACCATCGGCTTCGAGGCCCTCGGAGAGGACGAGTGGCGAGCTCGCGCGGTCGCCGCCGGACAGGACCCGCACATGGTGGGGTTCCTGCTCGGCATGTACGAGGCTGCAGCACAGGGCCTGTTCGCCGGCACCGATCCCCTGCTCGGTGAACTGCTCGGACGTGCACCGCGCGCGGTCGAGGACCAGTTCAGCTGAGGGCTGCGACCTCGTCGAGGATCGCCTCGACCGCAGCCGGGTCGTGCGCGAACCGACCGAGGAACAACCCGCCGAGCCGCCCCTGCCCACGGGTGAGCAGACCGGGCCCGGCGCTGCCCCCGTACAGCACGGTGCTGCCGCGCAGCTCGGGCCGCGTGGCGAGGTGCTGCTCGATCCCCGCGAGCACCGCGACGATGTGGTCGTCCGGTGCCGGCGCGGGCGCACCGATCGCCCACACCGGCTCGTAGGCGACGGTCAGCGCCCCGGCCAGTCCGTCAGCGATGGCCGTCGAGACACCACGGTCGAGCTGCGCGGTCACCTCCGCCACGGCTTCCGCCAACCGGGAGGCCCGGGTCGTCTCCCCGACACAGAGGAGCGGACGCAGGTGGTTGCGGAAGGCCGCGTGCACCTTCGCGGTGACGGTCGCGTCGTCCTCGTGGAACAGGGAACGTCGTTCGGCGTGCCCGATCTCGACGAGGTCGACCCCGATCTCCCGCAGTTCGGTGCCGGAGACCTCGCCGGTGAACGCTCCTTCGTCGGCCCACGACAGGTCCTGCGCGGCGAGGAGCACCCCCGACCCGGAGAGCACGTCGCGGACGGGCACGAGCGCCGGGAACGTCGGCGCCACGAACAGCGTCGTCGCTCCCGACCGCGTCGCGGGGTGCCGCCGGGCGATCTCCGCGACGGCCCCCGACCACTCCAGGGTCCGGGCGTGCGAGAAGTACGTCTTCAGCGACACCCCGATGGTGATCACGGCGCGAGGGTATCCACGATGAGCGCGAACGACACCGCACCGGGGTCCGGTGTGCCGACGGCCTGCTCGGCGTGGGTGCGTGCGCGGCCCATCTTCGGCACGAGCGACGCGGTGGCGTCGGCGGCCTCGCGGGCGGCGCTGACGGCGTCGGCCCAGGCGTCCGCGAGCGACGCTCCCGCGTCGACCCGGGTGCGGAGCACCTCGTCGAACGGCACGAGCGCGTCCACCATCGTCTTGTCGCCGACGGTCGCACCGAACGCGAGGACCGCCTCGGTGGCGGCGTGCACCGCGCTCTGGACCGTGGCGGCCGACGGACGCTCGTCATCCCCGAGGACGCGACCCAGTGCCTCCAGGGCGGCTCCCCAGATCGCACCGGACGTGCCGCCGGCCTTGTCCGACCAGGCGTCTGCGGCGATCCGCAGGACGGAACCGACACCTGCGCCGGCGGTTACTGCGTCCGCGGCTGCGGCCGCTGCGGCGTGTGCGCCGCGCTGCATGCCGATGCCGTGGTCGCCGTCACCCGCGACGGCGTCGATCCGGCCGAGCTCGTCGGCGTGCTCGTCGAGGAGCGCGCGGACGGCGGCGAAGCCGGCCGCAGCCTGCTCGCCGACCGCGCGCGAGTCGTCGCTCGCAGCGCCGATGGCGACGCCCTCGGCGTCCGCTTCCACGGTGGAGGGGTCGACGCGTTCCTGCGGGACGGCGCCGCCCTTGCGGTACGCGGGGGTGTCCGCGGGCGCTGCCCAGAGTTCCTCGAGTTCGTCGTCGAGCCAGAACAAGGTGAGCGAGACGCCGGCCATGTCGAAGCTCGTGACGAGTTCGCCGACCTCGGGCTCGACGATGACCACCCCTGCGTCGGCCAGCCGCTGCTGCACCGAGCGGTAGACGACGAAGAGCTCCTCGTACTTGACGCTGCCCAGCCCGTTGAGGATCGGGACGACGCGCGCGCCGTCACGGGTCACGCTCTCCGGCAGCTCGTCGAGCAGTCGGGTCACCAGCAGCGACGCCAGCTCGGACGCCGTCGGCACGTCGGTCTCGTCGATTCCACGTTCGCCGTGGATGCCCATGCCGATGGCCATCCGCCCCTCGGGCACCGTGAACAGGGGTTCGTCGGCACCGGGCAGGGAGCAGCCGGAGAACGCGACGCCGAACGACCGCGTGCGGTCGTTGGCGCGCTCGGCGACGGCCGTGACCTCGTCGAGGCTGCGGCCCTGCTCGGCGGCGGCGCCGGCGACCTTGAAGACGCAGAGGTCGCCCGCGATGCCACGCCGCTCCTGCGGGCGGTCCGCGGGCGCACTCACCACGTCGTCGGTGACCCGGACCGTCCGGACCGGGATGCCGTCGGCCTCGAGCGTGCGGGCCGCGGCGTCGAAGTTCAGGACGTCACCGGCGTAGTTGCCGTAGCTCAGCAGCACCCCGCCGCCGTGCTCGGACGCCCGCGCGACACCGGCGACCTGCTGGGCGCTGGGACTGGCGAACAGGTTGCCCATCGCGGCACCGGCTGCCAGGCCCGGCCCGACCAGCCCGCCGAACGCGGGGTAGTGGCCCGAGCCGCCACCGATCACGACGGCGACCGTGCCGTCGGGGCTCGTGGTGGCGCGGGCGACGCCGCCGTGCACCTTCCGCACCCATCGTTCGTTCGCGGCGACGAAACCGTCGGTCGCCTCGTCGGCGAAGTCCGCCGGGTCGTTGAACAGTCTGGTCACGCGTTCGTCTCCTTCGACGTCGTGGTGCGGACATGCGAGGTGTCGAGGAGATCATCCGCCTTCGACCCCCGGAAGAACTTCGTGCAGAAGATCATCACGGCCGCGACGAACGCCAGGACCCCGAGCGAGACGATCCCGAACGCACCGCTGTCGGTCGGCACCACCTCGTTGATCGCCGTGCGCATGATCGGGGCGACGAACCCGCCGAGGTTGCCGAGCGAGTTGATCAGGCCGATGCCCGCCGCAGCGGCTGCCCCGGTGAGGAACGCCGTCGGGTACGCCCAGGTGATCGGGCCGACGGCCAGGAAGCTCGCGACCGCCAGCGTGATGAACACGATCCCCAGGATCGGCTGCCCGTTCGCACCGGCCCACGCCGACCCGAGGATCGACAGCCCGGTCGTGATGTAGAACATGGTGCCCCAGCGACGACGGCGACCGACGGAGTCCGCCTTCGAGCCGACCAGGTAGCAGGCGACGAGTCCGACGAGCCACGGGATCGCGGTCACGAGGCCGACCTGCCACCCGACGTCCTGCCCGAGCAGCGAGGAGACCTGCTGCGGCAGGTAGAACGTCGTGCCGTACACGGCGACCTGCAGGCAGAAGTAGATGATCGTGAAGTACCAGACCCGGCCGCTCGCCATGGCCTTCCAGATGCCGGTCGGGCCGTCCGCGCTGCGGGCGGTGTCCTCGCGCGCCATCGCCGCGGTGAGGGACTTCTTCTCGCCCGGTTCGAGCCACTTCGCCTGCTGCGGACTGTTCGTCAGGAACACCAGGGCCGCGATGCCGGCGAGCACCGCGAGGATCCCCTCGCCGAAGAACATGACCTGCCACCCGTGGAACGGGGTCGCCTGGTCGCCGAAGCTCAGCAGTCCGCCGGACAACGGGGCACCGATCATCTGTGAGAACGGCTGCGCCAGGTAGAAGATCGCGAACATCCGCACGCGCACCTTGTTCGGGAACCACTCCGACAGGTACATGATCACGCCCGGGAACAGCCCCGCCTCGGTCACACCGAGGATGAAGCGCAGGACGATGAACATCGTGTCGTTCGTCGTGAAGGCGAACAGCGCGGCGACGATGCCCCACGTGACCGCGATGCGGGCGAGCCAGAAGCGGGCGCCGAAGCGCTTGAGCAGCAGGTTCGACGGGATCTCGAAGATCGCGTAGCCGATGAAGAAGATGCCGGCACCGAGCGCGAAGGCCGCGTCGGAGATGCCGCGGTCGACGCTCAGGGCCTCTTCGGCGAACCCGACGTTGGTGCGGTCGAGGAACGCGACGAAGTACAGGATGACGAGCATCGGCATGAGGTGCTTCGTCGCCTTGCCGATGGCGGACTTGAGGCCGGGGTCGTTCGTCGACCCGAGCGCGGGGGCAGGGGGAAGTGACACGGGTTCGCTCCTTTGCGAGCACGGTGCGGTTTCGGGGCGTCCGACGGTCGGTCGGCCGGTCGGACGGGAGGCACGGATCGCGTCGCGCGGACGGCGCGCGATCCGTGGCCGGTCGGCTCTAGTGCATGTACAGGCCGCCGTCGACGTTCAGCGTCTGGCCGGTGACGAACCCGGCGTCCTCGCTGATCAGGTACGCGATGGCCGCGGCGATGTCCCGCGGTGTGCCGATGCGCGGCAGCACGCCGTCCGCTGCCATCTCGGTCTTGCGCTCCTCGGTCAGGGTGCCGCCCATGATGTCGGTGTCGATCGGGCCGGGGGCGATCGCGTTGACAGTGACGCCGCACGGGCCGAGCTCGCGGGCCAGGCCACGGGTCAGGCCGATCACGCCGGCCTTCGCCACCGTGTACGGGGTCTTGCTGAAGGTGCCGCCACCGCGCTGGGCGGAGACCGACGAGAGGTTCACGATGCGGCCGTAGCCGTGCTGCACCATCGACTCCGCTGCCCGCAGGCTGGCGAAGTGCACGCCGTCGAGGTTGATCGACAGCACGCGGTGCCACTCCCCCTCGGGCAGGTCGAGGTAGGCGTGCGCGGACGAGACGCCGGCCAGGTTGACGAGGGCGACGACGGGGTCGAGTTCGGCCTCGATCGTGTCGAACGCCGCCCGGACCGCGGTCTCGTCGGCGACGTTCGCGCCGACGCCGACCGCACGGACGCCGTGCTGCTCGCGGATCTCGGTGGCGACCTGTTCGCTGGCGGTCTGGTCGAGGTCGATGATGCCGATGTCCCAGCCGGCCTCGGCCAGGTGGTGGGCGGTGGCGCGTCCGATGCCGCGCGGCGAGGCCGCTCCGGTGAGGACGGCGGTGCGGTCCTGGTTCTGCGTGTTCGTGTTCGTGTTCGTGTTCGTCCCCCTCAGTGGATCGGGGCCGGGCCGAGGTCGTCGAGCAGCTTCTGCATCGCGACGTAGGCCTTGTTGCGGTAGGCGACGAGTTCCGGCGTCCGGTCGGCCGGCACCTCGAGGTACCCGGCGCCGGACTTCGTGCCGAGCTCGCCCGCGTCGACGTGCTGCTGCAGCGACGGCGGGGTGGCGAAGCGCTCGGGCCAACGGGTCTGCAGCGACTCGAAGCAGAACGCGTAGACGTCGAGACCGGCCATGTCGGCGATCGCGAACGGGCCGAAGAACGGCAGGCGGAACCCGAACGTGGTCCGCACGATGGTGTCGATGTCGTCGGGGGTGGCGATGCCCTCGTCGGCGATCTTCGTGGCCTCCTCGAACAGCGCGTACTGCAGGCGGTTCAGCACGAACCCGGTCGAGTCCTTCACCCGCGCGGACTGCTTGCCGGTCGCGGCGACGACGGTCTCGCCGACCGCGATCGCGTGCTCGTTCGTGGTCGGGTGCGGGATGAGCTCGACGCCGGGGATGAACGGGGCCGGGTTCGAGAAGTGCACACCGAGGAACCGCTCCGGGCCCACGACGGCCTCGGCCAGCGACTCGATCAGGATCGTCGAGGTGTTCGAGCCGATGATCGCGTCGGGGCGGGCGGCTTCGCTGATGCGGCGGAGGGTCGCGTGCTTGATCTCGATCTTCTCGGGGACGGCCTCCTCGATGAAGTCTGCCTCGGCGACCGCTTCCTCGATGGAGGCGGCTGCGCTGAGGTGGGCGTCGACGCGCGCCACGGCGTCCGCGGGGAACAGGCCGTCCGTGACGAACTGCTCGGTCTCTGCGATGAGCCGGGCGCGGTTGGACGCGGCGATCTCGGCCGAGACGTCGGCGATCCGGACGGTGTGGCCGGCGAGGGCGAGGACCTGGGCGATCCCGCCGCCCATGTAGCCGGATCCGACGACGGCGATGTCGAGGGTGCTCATCGGGTTGCTCCTTCGGTGCTGGTTGCTGCAGTCGGGGTCGCCGTCGCCGTCGCCGTCGCGTCGAGCTTCGTCGTCGCGAGGACGGATCGGATGTACTGCTGGTTCGTGGCGCAGACGCCGAGGCTGTCCCCGCCGTACTGCTCGGTCATGACGATCCCGCGGAACCCGTCGGCGACAGCGTCGCGCAGGACCTGGCGGTAGTTGATGAGGCCCGTCTCCATGGTGCTCGGCGCGCTCGTCGCCCAGCTGCCGTCGCCGGCCTCGTCACGCGTGTAGTTCTTCACGTGCAGGTAGTTCGTGTGCGGCATGGTCTTCGCGAAGAGCTCCCGCCAGTCCTCGATCGGCCGGTGCAGGCGGATGAGGTTCGCGACGTCCGCGTTCAGGCCGACGTTGTCGAGCCCGATGTCCTCGACCAGTCGCACGGCGCTGTCGGCGGTGCCGAGGTAGGTGTCCTCGTACAGTTCGAGGGCCATCGGCAGTCCGACGCTCGCAGCGTGCTCACCGAGCTCCCGCAGGCGCTTGACCGCGGCGTTCCAGACCTCGGGGTCGTCCGGGTCCTTCGGGCCCTGCGCCGTCCAGAACCACAGCGCCCGCTTCTGGGCGTCCGTGAACGGCTGGTGCAGGCCCGTCGAGAACACCTGCATGCCCCACTCGGCCGCCGCGTCGATGGTGCGGTGGGCGTAGGCGAGGTTGTCCTCCTCGTGCCCGGGCTGGATGACGCTCCTGCGCTGCAGGTGCACCGAGGGGATCCCGATGCTGTGCGCCTTCGCGACGGCGAACAGCTCGTCGCGGCGGGAGCGCTCGAGGTCGGCGGGGCGGATGTGGCTGTCGGCGAGTTCAGCGAGCGAGAACCCTGCGGCTGCGATCTGTGCGAACACGTCGTCCCAGACCTCAGCCGGGGCATCGTGGAACGCAGTGCCGTCGCGCGTGACCTGGGCGAAGCCGTGCAGACAGGCGGCGATCGGCCAGGTGTCCGACGTCCAGGTGGTGGGGTCCCAATCCTGGTCGACCCAGTCCTGCGGTGTGCTCACGGAATGCTCCTTCGCATGTCGGGGTTCGGCGGTGAACCTCTTTCCTATAGGAACGATACTCGCACCGCGACAGAGCGCAACCCCTGCGGGATCAGCTCGTGTGCGAAGCGTCCTCGCGCGACCGGAGCCGGACGGCGTCGATGTGGTGCCGCATCGCCGCGACCGCTTCGGCCGGCCCGACCGCGAGGGCATCGACCACCGCTCGGTGCTCGTGCACGGCGCGGTCGGTGTCGTCCCCGCCGCCCTCGACGATCTGCCGCATCCGGTGCACGCGGGTCGTGATGATCTCGGACATCTCCTCGAGGAACGGGTTCCGCGTCGCGTCGAAGATCAGCTGGTGGAACTGCCAGTCGCTCCGGAAGAACCGGGCCATGACTTCTTCCGACGCCTCAGCCGCACCGACCGCCGCGACCTCGTCGGCCACCGCAGCCTGCTCGTCGAGCGCCGTGCCGAGCCGCTCCCGCAGGGCGTCGACGTCACCGCGCGCAGCAAGCTCGACGGCGCCGCTCTCCACGATGAGTCGGGCGTCGAACAGTGCCTCGAGTTGGTCGCCGGCCAGGGGTGGGGAGACCCGGTACCCCTTGTTCGCTTCACGGGTGACGAGGCCGGTGCGTTCGAGTTGCACCAGGGCTTCGCGCACCGGCGTCGGGGAGACGCCGAGGGTTCGGGCGAGCCCATCGATCGACAGCCGCATGCCGGGTTCGACGTCGTGGCCCATCAGGACCTCGAGCACCCGGTCGTAGACGCGGTCACGCAGGCCGAGCTGCGCGATGCGTTCCGTCCCGAAGCCGGGCATGGTCGTCGACATGGGTCGATCCTAGAGAATCCACGACTCGGGCTCAGTGTGGGGGCTCGGAGTCAGCGTGCGCCATCAGGTCCAACACCTTCTTCGATGTCGCCTCGACGTCGCACTCACGTCGCCCATGGGTTGGTCACCCCTCCCCGCGCGCCGATATGGCGCTCTTATGTCAACTCGAACGACACTCAGCTCAAAGAGGTTGTCGGTTTCTCTCGCGGCGAGGATTACTGAAGTAAGCCAAATCGCACGCGCAACTGGTCAATTGCCGCTGTTTCAAGCTGGTGCACGTTCCCGTCGACTCGGCGGTCTTGAGCCCCCCCCCCCGATAGGGGAAAGCTCATCGAGCGCTAGAGATCCGGCATACAGGAACGGGATCAGTTTGCCCCGAATTCTTCAAGTTGTCCGAGAAGGGTCTTCACATCGTCGCAGACCTCCTCAACGAGCAATTCCTTGGCAACCTTCACGGCGGATACTCCGAACCTGCTAAGAATGTCCTTCGCATGGATGTCACAGAGCGTCGCGGGCACGTCGGCGTCGGTGAAGTTGGCGCCAATCGCAAGTGCGAATTCGTTTTGGAGAATTTCTCGGACCTGCTCTTCCGACATGCCTGACGCACGTGCCAGGGCAGCAGGATGGACTAGATAGGACTCGATGTAGCGACGACGCCACTTGCGAGTAACGAACCCGTGGACACTTGGCATTCGCTTGTCCTCAAGATCCCCGCCGACTGTCATCATTGGGTCTTCGTCACGATCCCGAAGGCTAAAGGCATCGATGGAGCCAAACTCATCGTCAAGTGCTCGCCATAGAACCTTCCGCTCTTTGTGCTGGTCGCTGGTCTGCCAATGTGCAATCCAAGTCGGGAGAGGGAACCCGATAGTCTCTCCAATCGCCCTCAGCACCGACGCATCGCTAGTACCCTCGTAAAAGAATACTTTTTTGCTATCCCTCACCTTTTCGATACGTGGCGCGTAGGTTGACCCGATCCCAACGAGTAGGCCAATCTTCTGTTCTTCGCTTTTTAAGTAGCGAAATTTTCCTCCCGCGCGAACCTCAAGAACGTCCGTCGGATCGGTGGTCTTCAAAATCTCGCTCGAATGGGTTGCGAGGAGCACCTGCTTTTCAAAACGGGAAGCAAGGTATCGAAGACGATCTACGAGCTGAGCTTGCAGCGAAGCATGTAAGTGAGCGTCTGGCTCATCGAAGAGGAGAATGTCCACGCTGCTGGACGTTGCAAGCGTGTAGACGCTAAGCCACTGCAGAAATCCGCTTCCTTCCACCATTAGGTCTCGGGAGTTATATCCCGCGTGGCGGGTTAGTAGGTAACCGTCGACCTCACCCTTCACCACGTTGGCCTGAATATAGGTATGGTACTCATCGTCGAAATCTGCGATCGATATTTCGGCGGAGAAGACCTCACGGAGCGTCTGCTGGAGGAGCTCCCAGGGATCGGACGCTCGTAAAGCCCGCAGATCGGGATCCGAGATCTTTTGCTTTTCTCCGCGAAGTCGCTTCCGTTCGGCAGTATTCGCGTCTCGCATGTCGAGCAGCAGGTTCCGCAGAATGGCACCAGCCAAACCTTCCCCAATGCGCCTGCGGCGTAACGCCCCATACGTTCTTTCTTCGCGAGCCGAGATCCCGGCAAACGGGGGTAGATACGCGAGCACGGGAGGCCGATCTCCCTCATGCAGGGTGGTTTCGGCAACCTTGATAAACAAGCGATCGTTCGCTAGCGCTAACGAGAAGGCGAGCTTGTGCTCGGTCTCGCCGTCGTTCCACTCGCATGCGATCAGGAGGGTATAGCCGTCAGGGTCTGTATCAGTTTTCTGCGTCTTGAGGTTGCTCCACAGGTGCTTCAGCGACGGGACGTTGATCGGAGAGAACTCGTCATCTCCAAGTCCGAAGCCCTGGCTGCTTGTCATGCCGTTTAGCAGCGCATTGCTGCCCTTCTGAGCAACTGTCGCGACCTTGCAGAACTCCCAGACGGCGAGGGCTTGAAGCAAACTCGACTTGCCGGCGTTGTTCCCACCCGCAACGATCGAGAGACCTGGCATGAGAGCCACGTTGCTCTTGCCAAACTGCTTGAAGCGCCGAAGTTCCACACTCGTGAGATGCACGTTCGCCGTCCCCCTGGTCTCATGCAAGTGAATACTTGTCATAGCTCATCATGGATCCGGCAGGTAGTCCGTTCCCCGCGCCGCGACCTTGAGGAAGCGTCTCTTAGCCCCACGGTTGGAGACAGTCTCGCAGCGGAGGCCGTCGTTCTGGGGTATACCCCACCGCCGCCACTGCGACTTCACGCGTCGCTGTAGTTCTAGGGCCCGTGGTGGGGCTTCTCGACACACTTGCTGGCGGGTCCAGAGGCCGTGCAACAACCGCTCGAGGAGGCGGCAGGCCGCGTCAGCAGATGCGCAGCGAACCAAGGTGCCGAGACGGCGAGGTGTAACCGTTACGGCTGAGCTGCTGCTCGTCGACGTGTTGAGATGCTGACGGCGAGGATGATGCACAGTGCTACAAGTGTCAGCCCAGCGCAGATCAGGAACATGTTCCGGTAGCCGCCGATGAGCGTCGTGAGCGCGACGAGTCCACCGGAGACGACTGCACCGACCCGTCGAACGTTGGTGAACAACCCTGACGCCAGCCCTGGTCGAGGGATGACGTCCTGGAAGAGCGTCAGTCCGACACCGGCGATGACGGCAAAGAACGCGGCGTTGAGTAGTTGTGCGGCGACAAGCTCGATGGGCCCTTGCACGAAGGCCATCGCGACGTAGTAGCAGGCGCCGACAACGCAGGCAGCGGCGATGAGGGTCAGGTTCGAGAAACGGGTGGCGAGCCTGCCAGCAAAAAGCAGCGCTGGGATCTCGGCGGCGGCGGCCACAGCGAGCGCAACGCCGGCCCAGACGACGGGCAGGTGCAGGGTGCGGCTGACGTAGAGCGCGAGAACGGACGTCACGACGTAGTTCGTGGCCTGAAGCGCCACGAACGCGATGCCGATGCTGCCGATCGCGATGACGGGAAGCTGCCCGCTCGCGGCCTCGTTCGTGGCGGCCGCGTGTCCCACGTCGAGTGCGGAGGACCGCCGTCGGAGGATGAATGTCGTCATCAGTCCGAGCGCTGCGATCACCGCGATCGCGAGGAGGACAGCGCGGTCTCCGAAGGCTCCGGCGAGGAGGGTGGCGATCGGAGGGCCCGCCACCCAGGCGAAGGAAACGACCGCGCGGGTGTTGATGATGGAGCGCTGTGGGAACCCGGTGGACCGGAGGTGCGCGAACAGCAGAGACGAGCCGACGCTTGCGGGACCGCCGAACACGATCAGCGCAGCGACCGCTGCGATTAGGTTCGTTGTGAGCCCCAGGACCGCCATCAGCGGCATGGTTGCCAGTCCCGACCACATGATCGGGGTGAGGTAGTTGCGTCGTCGGTCCGCGAGTAGCGGGATCACGAGCGAGCTGACGAAACCGCTGACGTTGTACAGCCCGAGCGCGAGACCGATCTGCGCTGCGGTGGCGTTGAAGTGGCCAGCGAGGATGAGGGCGAGCGCCGGGTTGAAAAACGCGAACTGCAATCCCCAAGCGAACGCCGCGGTCGGGACAACCCCTGCAATGCGCGGAGCCTGAACGTGTCCCGGTAGGGGCGACGCAACCGCTCTTGCGGAGTCGGCTGGCGTGGTTGCATCGGTCGGCTCTGAACTTGGAGGTCGGATGGCTCCCCCTGGACTCGACGGTGAACAAGACGTAGCGTGCAGGTGAACGATACGTTCTACGGCGCTGAGCGCCAACCAATTCGTACCAGGCCAAGGGGGGCCTCTCACGATGTGGAAACCGATCAACACCGCGCCGTCGACTGCTTGGGGATACCAGTCGGGAGTGGGCCGATGAGCTTCATCCGGGGGCGAACCTTCGATCCTCGGAACTCGATCGCCGGCGCAGCAGTCGCGTATCTGGATCCGAAGTCGCGGGATGTCAGCGCGACCTGCTGGGCGTCAAGCCAGGACGCCAATGCTGCCGCTGCGCGTTGGTTCGGACTGGTCGCTCGCGACCTCGGAGAACCTGTCGACGCTGCCGCCCTGTTCCTTGAGCTCCGCGCCGAGCTCGAGATGCAACCGGCCAGCGCGGAGATGGTCATGCTCGCGGATGAGATCGAGTCGCACAGTCGGCTCTTGTTCCACCGCTCCACAGCCGAGCAGGCGGCCATGCCGCCCGCTCGGCCCGCCAGCCAGCACGTCGCGATCGTGATCCCGTTCCGCTCGAGCAGTGACACGCCCCTGCGTACCGCGAATCTCGACACGGTTGTTCGTGCCCTCGAACGTCAGCAACTACCAAGAGATCAGTACTCGATCATCGTTGTCGAAGAAGCAGCAGAGACGGCCGTTCCAGACGATCTCGTCTCTCGAGTCGATACGTTCATACGGCTTCCCTACACGGGCCCGTTCAACAAGGCGCTCGCCCTTAACACGGGTGTTGAAGCAGCGCCCTCCGATGCGGTTCTCTGCTTGCTCGATGGCGACATCGCACCGGACGAGCACTTCGTTGCCCGGAACGCATCTCGCGTTGCCACGCGACCTGACGAGGCGCACCTGCCGTACTCGGACATGTTCTGCCTACTGACCGAGGACAGCGCAGCGATCCGACGGGGTGAGCAGCCCGGAGACGCCGGCCGTACTGGCTACGTCATCACGCATCCTCCCGGTGGATGCGTGTTCCTCACGGCCGCGCTCTACCGAGCTGTCGACGGCTTCGATGAACGGTTCATTGGCTGGGGCGGGGAGGACCGCGACTTCATCAACCGGATCGAGGCCCGGACCAACGTTCGTCGACACCCCGAGCTCCTCAGCCACCTGCACCACGAGCGTCCGAGAATGCGCGAAAGCCGGGAGGAAATCATGACGACGATCGCCCCAGCTTCCGGAAACCGGATCAACTGATGGACGTCTCGTTCAAAGCCGTCCTCTTCGACGACGCAGGACGAGTGCTCCTGGGCACTAACCCTCGCGACGAGTGGGAATTGCTCGGCGGGCGAGCAGACCCCGAAGACTCGGGACCCGCCGACACCATCGCCCGCGAACTCGTCGAAGAAGCTGGCGTTCCCATCCGCATCGACCATCTCATCGATATCTGGTACTACGACATACCTCATGAAGGCCGCGTTGCAGTTGCCAGCTACCTCGCCCACTTCATCGGCCCCGCGACCATCCAGGCGAGCCACGAACACTCGCGGCTTGCGTTCTTCACCATCGACGAACTCGACGGGCTCAGCATGCCCTCGCAGTACGCCACCACCATCAGAGCCGCTGCCACGTACCTGCACGACCGTCAACAGAAAGGGATCCAATGACGGACACCATCGAACTGACACGACCCAGCGACGTCGACCGCGCAGCAGAACTCAAGCAGCAAGTCGATAGCGACGGCATCGCACTATTCAAGCTCGCTTCCCGAGACGAACTCCTGACTTTCAGTCGAGGATTCGGGGACCTCCTCATGCACCGCGATGCGGAACCCGACACCGTCACCGTCGTGAAGCACGTTCCCGACAAGGAGGGTCTAGACGGCTACGCGGGGCTCGCGGCCGGCCCACTGCGTCCGCATACTGACGGGTCCGGGAACGACGTCGTGCCGAAATACATCACACTGTGGTGCGCGAAGAACGAGGGCAGCGGTGGACAGTGCACGATGGCGGATGGTCAGGCCGTGGTTGAAGACCTCCTGCGTGACACTCCTTGGGTGGTCGAGAAGCTCGCTGCTGAGAACGCTGCGATCTACAAGTCCGGTTCGGAGCAGTACAGCGGGCCCGTGATCTGGAAGGACAACGACCGCTGGAAGATCCGGCTTCGGATTGACTCGAACGGGTTTTTCTCCGCTGAAGCTTTGCATGCCGTCGAAGTGCTCCGTGAAGCCATCGCGGCGAGGACGTTCACCTTCCCGCTCGAACCCGGGGACGGATACATCATCGACAACGAACGCTACCTCCACGGCAGGCTCACGTTCAGTGGCGCACGTGAGATGTTGCGGACGCTAATGCTCTAATCCTCACCTGATCCTCCACAGCGCTTTCGACAGGATGAGCGCCCGACGGCTGGCACCTGGTAGGTGCCAGCCGTCGCCTCTCCGCTCATATGGCGCTTGCGGTCAAGAACAGCGATCGGGTGTCAGACTTCCCAGTCCGACGAGTATGTTCGCCCCTGGAGCAGGGTTGCGAGTTCGGCGTGCACCGTCATGGTCTTCTCCAGCCGAGCGGCTCGATCAACGGTCAGCGATCCCGCGTCCCAGTCTCGTTCTGAGAAGTACGCCGCGTACGGGTTCACGACGCACTTGAAGTCGAGCATCAGGGACTGTCCGAGCGCCGCGGTCGCCATGTAACTGTGCGGCAGGCCCGCGGCACAGACGAACGTGATCACTTTGTCGAACCACGCCGCACGACGCCCGTTTCCGGTTGCGCCCGTGGCCTCAAGCAGTGACTTGACGATCGAGGACGGCACCCAGTTGTAGATCGGGAACGCCAACACCACTCCGTCAGCCTCACGGATGAGAGCGTGTAGAGTGCGGATCGAGTCACTCTCGAAGATGCGGTCGTTGTCGAATGGCGGCAGGTTAACTGCTGCGAGATCTATGACCTCCGATTGGTGTCCAGCCACAGTGAGCAGCGTGGCCGACCGCTCGGCAAGACGGCGACTGATGCTCGCCGGGTCGAGGCTGCAGGAGATGACCGGCAAACGCAGAAAGCTCACCTCTGCACAGTACCGAGCGGAGACAGTACACAGCGGTGACATTGCCCAACTGTCGTCTCGTCAGCCCGCCAACCGATGAACCAGGTCCACGCCGACATCGAGGTGGAAGACACCGGCTAGCTCGGGATATCTGGCGCTAGCGCCCGCTCGTGCGGAGTAGCTGCGTGATCCAGATCAGAGTCGAGCGCTTGCGCGTCGTTCCAAATGGCGGTGAGCCTAGCGAGCGCGGCGTCAACGGCAGCGTCCGTGGCACCGAGCTCGGCGTAGGTCTCCTGCAGTATGACGCGTCGAACCGTGACGGCTGTCGCGCGATCACGCCGACGACTTCCGCGATTGGGCCGTCCGCGGATTGAGCACGTCGTGTCGGGATGATGCTGGTCATGGACCGTCCCGACAGGCTCACCCCGGTGCGCGCCCAACCGTGGACGTCTAACGGCTCTGAGCATGGGTCTGGACCCATACGCATCAGCCGAGCTGCGCGTCGGCCTTCTGGTACGCGGCTTCGACGATTTGCTGCACCTCGGCGTCCTTTGGCACGTCGAACGAGTACGCGGCGCCAACGAGCACCGTGACGCCGTATCCGTCGCCAGCGATCATGCATGTCGTTCCCGCGACCGTGGTGGCCCCGCGCGCTTCGAATCCGCCGCAGTACGTGGCGGAGCCCCACGAGCCGAGATCCTTCACCGTGGTGACAATGGTTTCCTCGGCACCATCGATGGTGAAGGTGCTCCCCTCGGTCGGGCACCCCCGCACAGCATCAGTGATCGCTTGCACATGCTCGGCTGCGTCCGGGTCCGCAAACGTACCGACGTTGAGGTACGCGCCGGTGGACTCTCGAGTCCAGTCGCGACCGCTCTGTGCAGTGTTCTCGAGATCCTCGCCAAGTAGATCGGAGAAGTCGGCGCCACAGGCGCCGGGCCCTTCCGCATCGGTCGACGTCGCACCGTCACTGGTGGAGTCGCTGCTGGGTTTTTCGGCCCAGCCGCCAACCGGTAATTCCGTTGTGTTCAGCACCGCCCCAGACAGCACGTCCTCCGTCAGACCGGCAGGTGCGGACGGTGTTGCAGTCGCCGTCTTTGCTCCCTCGCCCCGGTCAGTGTCGGCGTTGCCGCTCGAGGCGCATCCGGTGAGTGCGCATCCCACCGTGATGGTGATGGCGGCTCCGATGGCCCACGTTCGCTGCTTGATATCCCCCATGGGCCCATCCTGCCATCCCGACGGAAACCGGGACAGGCTGCACAGCCCGAGCAATTCGCATGTGCGAAGCGGCTACCGCAGCCGTCAACCCGGCCGATAGGCCGGTGCGGGGGTTGGAAATGCTGATCGTGTTCGCGGTGCTGGTGGCCATTGCGGTTGTTGGGTGGCGCAGTTCTTCGCGCGCGCTACCGCCATACGCGTCGGGAGCCGGCACGCTCGTGCCTTGCTCCGAACCGGTCTCGTGGCCGGAACGTGTACTGCCAGAACCCGACGCCACATGGCGGGTACTGCAGCATCCACCATGACCAGCACAGCCGTGACAACGGCATGGTCATCTCCGCAAGCCTCTTCGCTGCGATCGTCGTCGCCGTCAGCATCTGGCTTCAAGCCCAGCAGTAGGCACCTCCCGAGCGGCGCCAACGTGGTGCCGCTCGCATCGTCACCCCATCGGAAGGCGCACCCGTGACACTTGAAGTGATTCCCTGGCTGTCACTCGCTACCGCCGTGATGTCAGCCGTGGCGGCGATCGCGAGCGTGTCGATCGCGTCGGGGAGCCGCTACACCGGCAGCGTCATGGCCAGCTTCAACACGCTTTCCACCGATGCTGCTCGCGCCGACCGCGCCACGATCGTGGACGCAACCGCCGCGCGACGGATCAGCCGACGCAAGCGGCGGGCCGTGACCGCGGCATACGCCCACCAGGTCGAACGCCTCGCGCAGCTCACCGTCGTGGTGGACGGTATCAAGGGCAACGGGTGGGTCACCGCTCAGGCCCCAGTGCTGTACATCGAGGTGTCGAAAGTTGTCCGCGAGTTGAACGCTGTCCAGGACCGCCACAAGGTGAGGGCCCCGCAAGCCGACGTCCGCCGCGCTAACGAGCTCCTCAAGTCGCTCCCGCCCGTGAAGAACTCCTGGAGCCGCACGGTTGCGAAAGCGCCAAAGGGCCGAGTTCACGCATAACCGGGCGCTGCCTGAACCGGCGCCGCGGACGTCGTCAAATCAAAGAGGCCTTATCGCTCAGCTGCTGCTGTCGCAGTACGACCACTCGTCCCGGTCGAGCACCACGGTGCGGCCGTCGACGCGGAGGTAGAGGCCCTTCGGTGACCAGCCGGTCGGGATGCCGGCGATGGTTTCGGACTCCCACCCCTCGCGGCCACGCCACCACCGAACGAACTCCGCCGGCTGTCGCATCGCGAATCCCTTCGCACGCTCGTTGATCACCGCTCCTCCCCCATGACGCGCTCCGTAGCGGCCTGGTGGCGGTACAGCGTCGCGCGTGACCATCCGACGAGGTTCGCAGCGTCCGCCGCGGTATGGCCGGCAGCGCGAGCCTCGTTCACGATCGCGAGCTTTCGGCCAATCACCGCCGGATCCGGCGGCGGCCGGCCAAACCGAGTCCCGGACTCCCGCGCTGCAGCGATGCCGGCGGTGACGCGCTCGACGATGAGCTCGCGTTCGTACTCCGCCAACGTCGCCATCAGGTTCAACATCAGCCGACCCGTCGACGTCGCCGGATCAATCCCATCCGACACACTCCGAACACCGATCCCCCGCTCCCCCAACATCGCCACCGTGCTCAACACATCAACGAGCGACCGCCCGAGCCGGTCCACTCGCCATACCACCACCGTGTCCCCGCTGGTCGCGTGCTCGAGCAGCCGCCCCATGCCGGGACGAGCCGCGGCCTCCTTCCGGCCCGAAGTGACGTCGGCGAAGATGTCCCGCTCCTGCACCCCCGCCGCCACCAATGCATCAACCTGCAGTTGCGCATCCTGTGCACCAGTACTGATACGCGTATACCCGAGAAGCCTCACCCCGCAAGTGTCTCAGAAAACCCCTCCACCGCCGCGAAACACCCCGATCATGTCGAGACGACTTTCCGAGACACAGTGACCCCGCTTGGATGCTGATCTCGCCGATGTGGCGATCTGTCTCACGCCCGCGTCTCGAAAAACTATAGTTTCCCGAGACGTTAGGGTCTGTAGCGTTTGACGCCCCAGCACCGGGCAGTTTTGCGGGGCAGTCATACGGCAATACCCCCGATCAGGCAGCAGTAGACAACGGGACCCTCCCAAGGTGACAGCTGTCGTGTAGCGGTGAACGACCGGCTATCGGACGCGCTGAGGTCCGCTTGATCGGCGGCGACGGCGGACCCAGAGCGCGAGGAACACGACCTCCATCGCTGCCAGTGGGAGCAAGGACCAAACGGCCCATGTCGCGCCCACCAGGATTGCGACCAACGCCGCCACACTTAGAACTGCGGCGATGATGACACCGCCGCCCACGAAGCCCCGCTTCATCGCATCGACTTCTTGTTCAGTGACCATCGCCGGACCTCCGAAACCGCGTCTTTGGCGTGGTGTCGATCATCGGCGGTACCGCGCAGGGGACCGGCGGCCGCCGGATCAGGCGCCGAGACCATTCAGGATCGCCGGAAAGTTCGTTGACGTACTGGGCGTCACAAGCGTCGTCACGGCGATTTCTTCGGGGCGATGCTGATCCTCGGCGCGCGACTCGCTCCGTCAGCGCTCCGGCTGATCCTTCACGCAACGGCTGCTGGACCAGCCCGGTCACGAGCTCTCGCAGCCTGGAGCGCCGTCGGCGCCGCAGCTGTTGACGCCGAAGTAGAACGGACCCCTTTGTGCCGAACTGGGGCGGACCCCTTCTGGGGTTGTTGAGCTTAGTTGTTCTCGGTCTGGTTGATGAGGTCGCGGCGGCCGTGGGTGCGGTAGGAATCGCCGGAGAGGGTGAGG
>NZ_CACSJV010000053.1:0-25277 GCF_902706105.1 Curtobacterium sp. 18060
GCGAGGGGGCGGGCGCGGGAGCGGGCGCGCTGCTCGAGGCGCGGGACCTCGGGACCGGCCGGGCCAAGCGACAGCGAGTGGGCAGCGGGATCGACCTCGAACTCCGAGCCGGACAGGTCATGGCGATCACGGGGCCGAACGGGATCGGCAAGTCGACGCTCGGCCTCACGCTCGCGGGGCTCCTGCCTCCGGTCGCGGGGGAGCTCGCGGCCACGACGGACCTCGCCGCAGGCCTCGACGCGGCGCCGCACACGTGGTCGAGCCGCGAACTCGCCGCCCGCATCGGTACCGTCTTCCAGGACCCCGAGCACCAGTTCGTCGCCGGCTCCGTCCGCGAGGAGGTCGAGGCCGGCCCCCGCGCGATCGGTGCTCCGGACGCCGCGGGTCGGGCGGACGTGCTCCTCGGCGAGTTCGGCCTCGCCCACCTCGCCGAGGCCAACCCGTTCACGCTGTCCGGCGGCGAGCAGCGACGGCTCGCCATCGCCGCGGTCGTCGCCGCGCGGCCGCCGGTCGTCGTGCTCGACGAACCGACCTCCGGGCAGGACCGGTCCACGTGGGACGCCGTCGTCCGGCACCTCGGAGCACTCGCCGACGACGGCACCACCGTCGTCGCCGTCACGCACGACCGCGACCTGATCCGGGCGCTCGACGCCGACGAGGTCGTGCTCGCGGCGGACGGCGCCCGGCGCGTGGACCGCGACCAAGGGCGCGTGGAACGCGACCAGGGGGGTGCGACGGCGACCACCCCGGAGACGGTGCCGACGACGGCGGGCCGAGCCGCGCCTCCAGGCCGAACCGACCGAGCCGCCGTCCAACCGGTGGCCTCGCTCATCGGCGTCCTCGCGCTCGGCGTGTGCCTCGTGCTGAGCCTGGACGTCGTGTCCGCATCCGTCGCCCTCGCGGTCGAGCTCGCGCTGCTGCCCCTCCTGCGGCTGCCGGGGCGGACCCTGCTGCTGCGGGTGTCACCGGTCCTGGTGGCCGTGCCGCTCACGGCGGTGAGCATCGCGCTGTACGGGCGGCCCTCCGGACGGGAGTGGTTCGACTTCGGGTTCGCCCACGTCACCGACGGGTCGCTCACGCTCGCGTTGGCGACGGCGCTCCGCGTGCTCGCGGTGGGGCTGCCCGCGGTCGCGTTGTTCATCCGCGTCGACCCGACCGACCTGGCCGACGGGCTCGCGCAGGTGCTGCGGTTGCCGGCGCGGTTCGTGCTCGGGGCCCTCGCGGCCATCCGGATGATGACGCTGCTGGTGGACGACTGGCGGCAGCTCGCGATGGCGCGGCGCGCGCGGGGCCTTGCCGACACCGGACGGCTGCGGCGCGGGGCGTCGATGGCGTTCGCGCTGCTGGTCCTGGCGTTGCGACGGGCGACGACGTTGGCGGTGGCGATGGAGTCGCGCGGGTTCGGGGCTCCCGGGCGACGCACGTGGGCGCGGGTCGCCCGGTTCGCGTGGCCGGAGTGGGCGATGGTGGCGGTGCTCGTCGGGATCGGTGTCGCGTCGATCGCGGTCGCCGTGGCAGCGGGGACCTGGCGTGCGTGAGTCGGCGGGCCCGGTGGCCCCGGCGGACCAGGTGGACCCGGTGGACCCGGCGGACCCGTCGGACCCGTCGGGCGGCGACGGTCTCGCCGCAGGTGTCGCCGCAGCTGCTGCAGGCGCCGCGGCAGCGTCGGGCGGGCGCCTCGTGGTCCTGGTCGACGGCCGTTCCGGCACCGGCAAGACGACTCTCGGCGACCAGCTCGCGCAGCTGCTGGGGGCGCAGGTCGTGCACCTCGACGACGTCTACCCGGGGTGGGACGGACTCCGCGCGGCGGCCGACGCCGTGGCCCGCGACGTGCTCGGGCCTCCCGGCGGGTACCGCCGTTGGGACTGGGTGGCCGACGGCCCGGCGGAGTGGACCGCGGTCGACCCCGACCTGCCGATCGTGATCGAGGGCTGCGGGGCGGTGTCCCGGGCGTCGGTGCCGCTGGCCTCGTTGGCAGTGTGGCTCGAGGCCGACGACGCAGTCCGCTGGGACCGGGCGATCGGCCGCGACGGCGACACCTTCGCGCGCGAGTGGGACCGGTGGGCGGCGCAGGAGCAGGACTTCATCGCCGCCGAGGACCCGGCGTCCCTGGCCGACGTGGTGCTCCGGACGTAGCGGACCGGCCGGCGCGGCCAGCTGGCCGCGCCGAGTCTCGGGCTGCGCGACAGTTCACGGACGTCCGAGCGCGAGAACTGTCGCTCACCGCGAGACTCGGCCCCGCGCGCCGCCCCGCGCAGCAGCACCGTCCCGCACGCCGCCCCGCGCCCGCGCGACCGGGTCCACCGCGAA
Organism: Curtobacterium sp. 18060; assembly: GCF_902706105.1. Lineage (NCBI taxonomy): Bacteria > Bacillati > Actinomycetota > Actinomycetes > Micrococcales > Microbacteriaceae > Curtobacterium > Curtobacterium sp. 18060. Next base: position 2,311 of record NZ_CACSJV010000053.1, read on the forward strand.
CACCGCCGCCACGATGGTCAGCACCGCGTACACCCCGAGGTACCCGCACAGGATCCACGGCGAGCCCCCACCGAGCTCCACGAACACCGCAGCGAGCAGCGGCGTCAGCCCGACCGAGAAGATCGACCCGATCTGGTACCCGAGCGACATCCCCGAGTACCGCCGCCCGGTCGGGAACTGCTCCGCGAACCAGGCTGCCTGCGGCCCGTAGATGCTGTCGTGGAAGACGCACATCCCGATCAGCGCCACGAGCGGCAGCAGCACGAGCGGCCCGGCGTCGAGGAACGCGAAGAACGGCCAGATGAGCACGGCGATGCCGACGGCCGACCAAATCGTGAGCACGCGGCGTCCCACCCGGTCGGACAGCCACCCCCAGAACGGCGTCGACACGAGCGACACCGCCGAGATGACGAGCACCGCCTGCAGCCCGGCGTCCGAGCCCGCCGGCCCCCGTGCGGCTGCGAGGTAGGTCAGCGAGTACGTCGTCAGGATCGAGTACAGCGCGGGCTGCACCAGGCGCAGCCCGGCGGTCACCAGGATCGCGCGCGGGTGGTGCCGGATCGCCTGCCAGACCGGGAACCGCTCGACCCCGCCGGAGGCCCGCAGCTCCTGGAACACCGGAGCGTCCTGCACGCCGAGCCGGATCACCAGGCCGACTGCCACGATCACCGCGGAGAACAGGAACGGCAGCCGCCACCCCCAGGCCAGGAACGCCTCGTTGCCGAGCAGGAACCGCACCAGGGTGAACACGCCGGTCGCGAGCAGCATCCCGCCCGCCGACCCCATCTGCGTGAACGCCCCGAACAGCCCGCGGTGCCGTTCGGGTGCGTGCTCGACGGACAGCAGCGCGGACCCGCCCCACTCGGCGCCGGCGGCGACGCCCTGCAGCAGCCGCAGGAACACCAGCGCAACGACGGCACCGACGCCGATGGTCGCCGCCGACGGCACGACCCCGATCAGGGTCGACGCGATGCCCATCAGCACCAGGGACGCGACGAGCAGCTTCTTGCGTCCGATGCGGTCGCCCAGGTGCCCGGCGATCACCCCGCCGAGCGGCCGCGCGACGAAGCCGACCCCGTAGGTCGCGAACGACGCGATCACCCCGACCGCCGGCGTCACCGACGGGAAGAACGTGGGCGCGAACACCAGGGCGGACGCGGTCGCGTACAGGTAGAAGTCGTAGTACTCGACCGTCGTGCCGACGAACGAGGCGAGGGCGACGCGACGGCGGGTCGCGCCCGTCGTCGGTTCGGCACGGCGGACGGGAGGCGCGGCAGCAGTGGTCGGGGTCGGCATGCCTCAGCAGCATGGTCGGCTCCGACGTCCGGTGGAACCAGCCGCGTAACGCGGTGTCACCTCACTGCCCCTCGTGACGGCACCACGGGGAACATGGGGTGCATGAGCGATGCACCGAACCGACCGCTGCGCTTCGCGGCCTTCGTCATGAACACGACGTCGCACATCCAGCACGGCCTCTGGCGGCACCCGGACGCCCATCAGGCCGACTTCGACGACGTCACGCTCTGGACCGACCTGGCGAAGACCCTCGAGCGCGGCAAGTTCGACGCGATGTTCTTCGCCGACGTCGTCGGGACCTACGGACCGGGACGCGGCGACTACTCGACCAACCTGCGCGAGGGGCTGCAGATCCCCTCGAACGACCCCTCGGTGCTGCTCTCCGCGCTCGCCGTGTCGACCGAGCACCTCGGCCTGGCGTTCACGTCGAGCGTCATCCAGTCGCACCCGTTCGACTTCGCCCGCAAGGTCTCCACCCTCGACCACATCACCCGGGGCCGGATCGGCTGGAACGTCGTCACGAGCGCCCTCGACAGCGCCGCCCGGAACTTCGGCGCCGACCGGCTCGAGGAGCACGACGAGCGCTACGTCTGGGCCGAGGAGTACCTCGAGGTCTGCGCGAAGCTCTGGGAGGGCTCGTGGGAGGACGGCGCCGTTCTGAAGGACCCGGTGCGCGGCTACGCCGACCCCGACAAGGTGCACCGCATCGACCACCACGGGAAGCGCTACGACGTGCAGGGGCCGCACCTGAGCGCGCCGAGCCCGCAGCGGACGCCGGTGCTGTTCCAGGCCGGCTCCTCGCCCGCCGGTCGGGCCTTCGCGGCACGGAACGCCGAGGCCCAGTTCATCCTGACCTCGAACCGGGACGCCACCGAGCAGCTCATCCGCGAGACCCGCGACCTGGCGGTCGCAGCTGGCCGGGATCGTGACGACATCGCGTTCTTCCTCGGGCTGACCTTCGTCACCGGGTCCACCGAGGCCGAGGCGAAGGCGAAGGAAGCGGAGATCGACGAGTACCTGGCGGCCGACGGCTTCCTGGTGCACTCGAACCTCGGCTTCGACCCGGACACCGGCGAGGCCCTCGACCCGGACACCCCGCTGTCCGAGGTCCGCACCCACGCCGGGCAGTCGCACCTGCAGTGGCTCCGCGAGGCCGCCGGCGACCGCGAACCCACGATCGCCGACCTCGCCCGCCTGTCCGCCAAGCTCCGTGCCCGGGTCGTCGGCACGCCCGACCAGATCGCCGACGAACTCGCGGACTGGCAGCGCGTCGGCGTCGACGGGGTGAACGTCATCAACTGGACCCTGCCCGGCTCGTACGAGGAGTTCGTCGACCACATCGCGCCCACCCTGCAGGAGCGTGGGCTGATGCAGTCCGAGTACCGCGAGGGCACCCTGCGCGAGAAGCTCTTCGGGCACGCACAGCTGCCGGACTCGCACCCCGCCCGGCAGTGGCGCGGCGCGTTCACGGGCGGCGCGAGCGGTGTGTCGGCGGCGGCACGTGCCGTGGAGGTGACCGCATGACGGACGCGACGACGACCGACGGACGGGTGAGGAGCCTCCCGGCCGATCGTCTGGCGACCCTGCGCGAACGCTTCGCACCCGTGTTCGCGACGATCCGCGAGGGCGCGGTCGAGCGTGAGCTCGCTTCCGGCACCCCCGGCGACCGGCCGTTGCCGCACGCCGAGGTCCGCGCACTCGCCGACGCCGGATTCGGCCGGCTGCGCGTCCCCGAGGACCGCGGCGGGTTCGGCGTGACCCTGGTCGAACTCGTGCAGCTGGTGACGGACCTGGCGGCCGCGGACTCGAACATCGCGCACCTGTGGCGAGGGCACTTCGGGTACACCGAACTCGTGCTGCTCCGGCCCTCGTCGGCCGGACGGGACGAATGGCTCCAGCGCATCGTCGACGGGGCGATCGTGGGGAACGCGACCTCGGAGCGGACCGGCACGACCCTGGCCGACATCTCGACGACGGTGACGCCTGTTGGCGATTCCCTCCGTCTCGACGGGCGGAAGTTCTACTCGACCGGCACGCTCTACGCCGACTGGATCTACCTGGCCGCGGACCGCTCGGGCGACCGCGTGACGTTCGCCGTGCCGGTCGACGCGCCGGGCGTGACGAGCGTCGACGACTGGGACGGGTTCGGCCAGCGGCTGACCGCATCGGGCACCACCGTGTTCGAGGGGGTGCCCGTCGACCCCGCCGTGGTGTCGGCGTACAAGGACGCGCCGCTCTCGCACATCCAGGCCTTCTTCCAGCTGTACCTGCTGGCCGTGCTGGCCGGGATCGGACAGGCGGTGTCCGACGATGCGGTCGCCTTCGTGCGGCCGCGGACCCGGACGTACATCCACGCGAACGCGGCGACTCCGGGGGAGGACCCGCAGGTCCTGGCGGTCATCGGTCGGTTGTCCGCCGGGGCGTTCACTGCCCGGTCGCTCGTCGTCGCGGCCGCGGGGCTGCTCGACCAGGTCGTCGCGACGAACGAGCCCGGGGTCGGGGTCGACCGCGTACTGCTGGACGCCGCCGAGAACGCGGTCTACCAGGCGCAGGTCGAGATCGGGCCGCGGGTGCTGCGGTCGTGCTCCGAGCTGTTCGAGGTCGGTGGGGCGTCCGCTGCCGACCGGACGCGCGCGCTGGACCGGCACTGGCGGAACGCCCGCGTCGTGGCGTCGCACAACCCGGCCGTCTACAAGGAGCGGCTCGTGGGGGAGTACGCGCTGCACGGGCGGGGGCCGGTGGACGCGTGGGAGAAGTACCACGAGGTGGGGCCGACGCGGTTCTGAGGGGGCGCTGCCGGGCGCTGCCGGGCGCGGCGCGGGCGCGGCGCGACCTCTCGCGGTGAGCGACAGTTCTCGCGCTCGTGCGCCCGAGGAGTGTCGCTGAGCCCGAAATTCGGGCGCCGGGTGCCGGGCGCCGGGTGCGCCGGGTGGGCGCCTACGCCCAGCCGAGCTCGTGCAGCCGCTCGTCGTCGATGCCGTAGAAGTGCCCGATCTCGTGCACGAGGGTGGTGTGCACCTCGTCCTTGAGCTCCTCGACGGTGTCGCACTCGGCCAGGTGCTGCTTGCGGAAGACGACGATCCGATCGGGTAGCTCACCGAAGCCGTACTGCCCGCGCTCGGTCGCCGCGATGCCGTCGTACACGCCGAAGAGCTCTTCGCCGTTCTCCGGTTCGTCCTCGACGACGAACACCACGTTGTCGAGCCCGTCGACCATCTCGTCGGGGAGCAGGTCGAGTTCGTCGGTCACGAGCTGCTCGAAGTCGTCGGCGGACATCTCCATCACGCAGGGATCGTCCCACACCGCCCTGACCACTCGCGGCGAAGCCGCACGGCGCCGGAGGCGCCCAGACAAACACAGAGGGAGAGCCCCGGTTGCGTCACACGCAACTGGGGCTCTCCCTCGACTGGGGTGAATAACGGGTCTCGAACCCGCGACCTCCTAGACCACAACCAGGCGCTCTACCAACTGAGCTATATCCACCATGCACACACCGGCGGACCGGCGCGACCACTCAATAGTAGTACATGCTGCGGGCGGTGCCGACCACCCGTGTCGTCACTCGGCTGCGGGCTGGGCCAGGCGCGGTTCCCACTTCTCGACGACCTCGGCCTGGACGGCACGCACCTCGTCGGTGGTGGGCCCCGGCTCGGCGACGAAGCCCGCGCGGCGGTAGTACTCGAGCTCGCGGATCGACTCGAGGATGTCCGCGAGGGCCCGGTGCCCGCCGTGCTTCTCCGGCGAGTTGAAGTACACGCGCGGGAACCAGCGGCGGCAGAGCTCCTTGATGCTCGACACGTCGACGCTGCGGTAGTGCAGGTGGCCGTCGACGCGGGGCATGTACTTGGACAGGAACGCACGGTCGGTGCCGATGGTGTTGCCGGCCAGGGGAGCGGTGCCCTCGGCCGGGACGTGCTCGAGGATGTACTCGAGCACCTGGTACTCGGCGTCCGCCAGGCTGACGCCGTTCGGGATCTCCTCGATGAGCCCCGACGTGACGTGCATGTTCGTCACGAACTCGTTCATGTTGTCGAGCGCGGACTGGTCCGGCTTGATCACGATGTCGAATCCGGGGTGCACGGGCTCGAGGTCGAAGTCGGTGATGACCACGGCCACCTCGACGAGTTCGTCGACCTCGAGGTCGAGGCCGGTCATCTCGCAGTCGATCCAGACGAGGCGGTCATTCGCGGTTGCCATGTGCACGATCCTATTCCCGGCCCGCGGGCGCCCCGTGCGCAGGTGGTGCGCGGCCGGTGCGCGGTCGCGTCCGCGGCTGCGTCCGCGGCTGGTGCGCGCTGGCGTCCCCGAACCCGCGAGCGGGCGAAATGCCCGGGCCGCGTCGAGAGGCACCCTGGTGTTTCGCCCGCTCGCGGGCGCGGCGGTGTCGGAGGTGCGTGGGGCGGTGGTGGTGACGGCCTGGAGGCCCGGCGGCGGTCCGTCGGGCGGGTGTCGGGCCTCCCGGCTGGTCGCGTCTAGTGCGCAGAGCGCGAGCGGGCGAAATGCCGCGGTTGCGCGGCGGGGTGGCGGGGTATTTCGCCCGCTCGGCGAGACGCTCAGCGAGACGCTGGGGAGCGGCTGCGCTCTGGCCGCTCCGCGCCATCGCGAGCGGGCGAAATGCCCGGGCCGCGTCGGGAGGTACCCGGGTGTTTCGCCCGCTCGCGGAGGCGGAGGGGGCCGTGGTGGTGACTGCCTGGAGGCCCGGTGGCGGTCCGTCGGACTGGTGCCGCGCCTCCAAGTTGGTCGCGCCCAGTGCGCAGAGCGCGAGCGGGCGAAATACCCGGGCCACGTTGCAGGGGACCCAGGCATTCCGCCCGCTCGCGGCCAGCTGGGCGGACGACGGAGGGCGGACGTGCGTGCGCCCAGTGCGCAGAGCGCGAGCGGGCGAAATACCCGGGCCGCGTCTGGAGGCACCCGGGTGTTTCGCCCGCTCGCGCAGGAGGGGGGCGGGGCGGGAAGGTGTGCGGCTAGGACATCTCGCCGGCGCCGATGGCCTCGGCCTCGACGCGCTCCGGCTCGGCACCGTCGTCCACGCGGCGCAGGACCTTCGTGGTGCAGAGGATCACGACGAACGCGACGGCGACGGACGCTCCGGCGAAGACGTAGGCGGCCGAGGGTGCGTACGCGTCGGCGAGCAGGGTCGCGACGGGCGGGGCGATGGCGCCGCCGATGAAGCGGACGGCCGAGTAGGCGCTCGAGGCGACCGAGCGGGGCAGGTCCGTGGCCTCCATGACGCACTCCGTGAGCACCGTGTTGAGCACACCGAGCACGAGTCCACCGATGATGACGCAGATGATGAGGCCGACCTGCGAGTCCACGACGACGGCCGCGGCGAAGAGGTCGAGTGCCAGCAGGGGCAGCGCGATCTTCAGCACCGTCGTCCTGCGGAGACGGGCGGTGAGCATCGGGGCGACCCAGACGGAGGTGATCGCGAGACCGAGCCCCCAGCCGAAGAACGTGAAGCCGATGCCGAGCGCACCGAAGCCGAGCGGGAACGGCGTGTAGGCGAGCAGGACGAAGAAGCCGATGTTGTAGAACAGCGCGGTCGCGGCGAGTGCGGCGAGCGCGGGACGGCCGAGGGCGCGGAACGGCGCCGAGAGCTTCGTGGGCGTGGGCTTCTCGAGGCTGCCGGTCTTGAGGAGCGCCACGATCGCGATGAACGCGACGGCCATCAGCGTGGTGACACCGAAGAACGGGCCGCGCCAGCTCACCGACCCGAGCAGGCCGCCGACGAGCGGGCCGACGGCGATGCCGAGGCCGAGCGCTGCCTCGTACAGGATGATCGCCGAGGCGGTCCCGCCCGACGCTGCACCGACGATGGTCGCCAGGGCGGTGGAGATGAAGAGCGCGTTGCCGAGGCCCCAGCCGGCACGGAAGTCGATGATGCTCCACACGCTGTTCGACGTCGCGGCGAGGACCGAGAACACGACGATGAGCGCCAGACCGATGAGCAGGGTGCGCTTCGCGCCGATGCGGCTCGAGACCCAGCTCGTGAAGAACATCGCGACGCCGGTGACGGCCAGGTAGCTCGTGAAGAGCAGTTCGGTCTGCGCCGGGGTCGCCTTGAGCGATCCAGCGATCGCGGGGAGGATCGGGTCGACGAGGCCGATGCCCATGAAGGCGACGACGCAGGCGAAGGCGATCGCCCAGACCGCTGAGGACTGCTTGAGGATGGAGCCGGACTGGCCGGCAGGTGCGTGGGCGTTCACGCGGTGGTCTCCGTTCTGGTGGTCGTGCGCTGGGCGATCAGGACGGACGCGTGGTGCAGCACGTCCCAGTCGTCGTCGGTGAGGTCGGCGAACAACGGGCCGACCGTGTCGGTGAGCGTGGCGCGCCAGGCGGTGAGCCGGGCGCGGCCCGCGTCGGTGATCTCGATGAGCTGGCCACGGGAGTCGTCGGGGTCGACGCTCCGCGTGACCAGGCCGTCGGCGAGCATGCCCGTGACGAGCCGGGTCATCGTGGGCTGCGCCACGCGCGAGGCCGCCGCGAGTTCACCGAGCCGGAGCGGCTCGTCGGACTCGAGGATGCCGAGCGTGCGCCAGACCGCTGCCGACGTGGTGTTGCCCGTCGACTGCGCGGCGCTGCGGATCAGGCGGTTGACGGAGACGAGGAGCGTCTCGATCGTCTGCGCACGCGTTGTTTCCATAGCTGAACTATATAGCGATGCTATGCATTGCGCAACAGGCTGCACCAGGCCGCAACAGGCACCGCCTGGTAGAAGGGACGCATGAGCGACATCACCATCCACGAAGGCGACGAGTACACCGCGATCTTCCACGGCGGACCCTTCGACGGCACGACCGACACCCGCACCGCGACGAGCGACGCGCTGGACGACGAGGTCACGGTGTTCGCCGACGTCGAGGGCCTGCAGACGGCCTTCACCTACCGCGCCACCAAGTCCCGTCAGGTCCTCGACCAGACCTCGGTCGAGTACACCTACGAGCCGGGGGAGTCCGACCCGGTGGACGACCTCGCCGACCGCGGCGACCGCAGCGGCGAGTTCGACCGGGAGTAGAACCCCGCGCCGCCGCGTTGCACGGTCACATGCAGCTCGACCTCTGGACGTCCGCCTTCTGTGCGCCGTGCGCCGCCGCCCGCCGGGTGTCAGCCGAGGCGTCGGCGCTCGTTCCCGGGCTCGCCGTGACCGAACGCGACGTGGCGTCGTACCCCGACGACGCAGAGGACCTCGGCATCCGTTCCACGCCCACGATCATCGTGCGGCGGGAGGACGGTGCCGAGGTCTTCCGTTCACCCGGGGTCCCCACCCGCGACCAGCTCCTGCTGGCGATCGCCAAGGCCCTCTGACCCGGAGTTCGCCGCGCTGCCGGTGGCCGCCGCGCGCGCGCCGCCCGCTGCCCGCTGCGACGTCGGCGCCGACACCACGACCGGCTCCGGCGGGTCGACCAGCGCCCTGGCCTTCCGCGCCAGCCGCTTCGTCGTCCGGATCGGCGCCCCGATCACGAGCGCGAGCCAGCCCAGCGCCGAGCGATCCGCTCCGCCCAGGGCGTTCTTCCGCTCCCAGGCCCGGCGCAGCACCCCGCCCCGGCTGCGGCGTGCGGGTTCCCGGTCGACGAGCGTCCCGGCGTCCCGCTGCACCATGAGCTCGGTGAGCCGGCGCTGCCAGTCGTCGTCCGAGGCCGGGTGGAAGTAGTTGTCCTGCATCCAGCTCGGTCGGACCGTCCCGAACCGGCCGTCCACCAGGTCGACCGAGTCGCCCTCGAGGCCGCTCGACACGAACACCTCGTTGATGAGGTGGCGGCCGATGCCGAAGTCCGTCAGCGTCAGCGCGGGCACACCACGTGCGGCCGCTTCGAGCACCGCCGTGGAGCTGATCGTCACGAGGGCCACCGCACGGTCGAGGTGTTCGGCCATCGGCCCGCTCTCGACCACCAGGTTCGCCGGTGCGTCGGCCGGCACGAGGTCGGGGTAGGGGTGTTCCTCGCGGTGCGTCTGGTGTTCGCCGGCGGCCGCGCGGGTCTTGATCACGACGCGCCACTCCGGGTGCTGCCGTGCGGTCGCGACGAGCCACTCCACGACGAGGGCCCGGTCGACGCGCTCCAGCGGGACGCTCGGCTGGGCGGCGAAGACGACGGCGTCGCGGACGGGCGCATCGGGCGCGCCCGTGCTGGCGCTGGCAGTCGCGCCCGTGCTGGCGCTGGCGCTCGCGCTCCGGGCGAAGGGCAGGGTGGCGAGCGCGAAGTGCGGCTCGACACCGCCCTCGATGGCCATCTCCTCGTACGCCCGCACCTCGCGGTGGCTGTGCAGCACGAACAGGTCGGCACGCGCACGGAAGAAGATGCCCTTCCACTTCGCCGGGAACGAGATGCCCGGCAGTCCGGACACCAGCACCGGTCGGTCCGGGATCCGGCGGTGCACCTCGTCGATGACGAGTTCGGCGACCGGGCCGATCAGGGACACGAGGACGGCGTCGGGCGGATCGACGCGGAGCTCCTCGACGACGGCATCGACGTCCTTCGGCGTCGGCGGAGCCGTCCGAAGGTGCGCGAGTCGTGCGTCGAGCCCGCGGAACGCCGAGCGCAGCTGCTTCGCGCTGGCCGAACGCGGCGTCGCGACGGTCCGCAGGTCGAGGTCCCAGCCGGCCGGCGCCGCCGCGAGCAGGTGGGCGCCCCACTTGGCGAACGAGTCGGTGTCGACCAGGGCGACCACACGTCGGCCGCGGGGTGACGGGCCGGACGGGAGGCGCGCCTCCCGTCCGACTGTCGACGCACCCCCGTCAGCCGGCACGTCCAGGGCGCCGGTCTCGTCGACCGGGCCGCTCACGTGCCCTCTGCTCACGTGGTCTCCGCTCACGCGCCGACGCGGCGCAGCTTCGCGAGCGGCGCCCGCTCGCCGGCGGTCGGATGGGTGCTGCATGCGCTCACGCGCCGACGCGGCGCAGCTTCGCGAGCGGCGCCCGCTCGCCGGGGAAGATCCGCTTCACCCCGTCACCGAGCGCGGTCTCGATGATCCGGATGTCCCGCGCCAGGGTCTTCAGGCCGTGCGGCTCGAGCGAGGCCGCGTGGTCCGAGCCCCACATCGTGCGGTCGAGCGTGATGTGCCGTTCGACCGCGGTGGCGCCGAGGGCGACGGCGGCGATCGAGATCTGCAGGCCCGGCTCGTGGCCGGAGTACCCGACGGGCACGCCCGAGTAGCGGTGCGCGAGGGTGTCGATCATGCGCAGGTTCGCCTCCTCGGCGGGGAGCGGGTACGTCGACGTGGCGTGCATGAGCACGAGGCGGTCGGTTCCGAGGGCGTCGACGGCGGCGTCGATCTGCTCGAGCGTCGACATGCCCGTCGACAGGATGACGGGCTTGCCGGTGGCGGCGACGGCCGCGAGCATCCCGAGGTCGGTCACCGACGCCGAGGCGATCTTGTACGCGACGACGTTGAGGTCCTCGAGGAAGTCCACCGACGGCTCGTCCCAGGGCGAGGCGAACCAGTCCAGGCCGCGCAGCGTCGCGTGGTCGCCGATCTCGATGTATTGGTCGCGGTCGAACTCGACGCGGTAGCGGTACTCCAGGTAGGTCATCTCGCCCCACGGGGTGCTGCGGGGCGTGTTCTTCATGTGCTCGGGCGTGGAGATGGCCGGGGTGCGCTTCTGGAACTTGACGGCCTGCAGTCCGGCGTCGGCGGCGACGTCGATGAGCTGCTTGGCGATGTCGACGTCACCGTTGTGGTTGAGGCCGATCTCGCCGATGAGGTACGCGGGGTGGCCCGTGCCGATCGTGGACGTGCCGATGGTGACGGTCATGGTGCTCCGTTCAGTGCGGGGGCTGCCCGCGTCGGGGATGGGTCGTGGTCCGGGGCGTGGATCGGAACGGCGGCTGCGCGGGCGTCGGCCGTGGCGTGCTCTTCGGTTGCGGCCGCGATTTCGGCCGTGGCGTCGGCCGCGATCAGGTCGGTCTCGTCGTCGATGTCGATCGCGCCGGCGGGGTCGACGGCGATGAGCTCGACGCGGCCGTGGAAGCGGTGCCGGTGCTGCCGGAAGCCGTCGGTCCGCATGACGTACGAGGCGCCGGTCTCGCGGTACTCGGCCGCGCGGTCCTGGCGACGCGGACGGGTGGCCGCGTCGTGGTTCACGGCGACGGCGGAACCGTCGTCGGCGACCCGCCACAGGAACGCGTGCGACGGCGCTGCGGCGAACACGACGTCGGCGTGCCCCTCCGCGACGCGCCGGATCGCCGTGTCGAGGTCGTCCGGGTCGATGAACGGCGAGGTCGCCTGCAGGAACACCAGGACCTCGGGCAGCGCATCGCCGGCGGCCTCGAGCTCGTCGAGCACGTGGAGCAGCGCGGACTCCGACGATGCCCGGTCGCCCGCGAGGTCGGCCGGTCGTCGGACCACGTCGGCACCGGCGGCGCGGGCCTCGGCGGCGATGGCGTCACCGTCGGTCGTGACGACCACGGCGTCGATCAGTGCTGCGCTGCGTGCCGACTCCACGGCCCGACGGACGAGCGACCGACCTCCGACCGTCCGGAGGTTCTTGCCCGGGATGCCCTTCGAGCCGGCGCGTGCGGGGACGACGGCGAGGACGGTGGCAGAGGAGTGCATCTCCCGGACGGTACGAAGCGCGGGTGTCCCGGAGGCGAACTGCGGGCAGACGACGGCCGAACCGTTCCGGAACCGCTCGATCGGCGGGTCCCGGTTAGAATCGACGTCGCTCGCCTCCGTAGCTCAGTGGATAGAGCAGGTGGTTTCTACCCACCGTGCCGCGGGTTCGATTCCTGCCGGGGGCACGACGCGAACGGGCCGCCATCCGATCGGATGGCGGCCCGTTGCTCGTTCGTGGGGGTGTCGGACGCGGGGTGCTGCGTGCTGGGTGCGGCGTGCTGCGTGCTGGGTGTCCGTGCCCGTTACTCGTCGTCGTCCGCGGCGCGGCGGCGGAGTTCGGAGGCGCTGATCGGCTGAGTGTGCGTCGCCTCGGACGTCTCGCTCGCGTCGGTGGGCTCCGCCGGCGCCTGGGTGATGCGGGTCGGGATCGACGTCGTGTTCGTCGTGCCCGGCGTCTCGACCTTCGGAGCCGGAGCGGACGCCGGGGTCGTCGGTGCACCCGGGGTGGTCGGTGTCCCCGGGTTCGTCGGGACGTCGTTGGCGGGCGTCCGGTTGACGTGGGCGTCGGCCGAGGTGGGCGCCGGCGTCGCGACGGTGGACGACGCGGGACGGTCGGTGCCGCGGGCCGGGGTCACCCGGTCGGTGTCACCGAAGGCCTTGGTGACGGCGTCGTCGTCCACCACCTCGGTGTCGTCGGTGCCGCGGCTCGGGGTGGAGCGTGCGGGGGACGTGGGTGTGCCGAGCGCCGGGCGCACGGGCGGTGCGGCGTCGTCACCGTAGACGCGGGTGGTGTTCTCGCCGTAGGAGCGGGTGGCGTTGGCGTCCGACCCACCGCGGTTCACCGAGAACCCGGGTCCTGCAGCGGGAGCGGACGCCGACCCGGCTGCGGCAGCGGGGGCGCCACCGGCGGGGGCCGGCCCGGCGTTGGCCGGGGCCGACGGCGCGGAGGCGGGCGTGCCTCCTGGACGCTGTGCCGGACGCAGGGAAGTCGTCGTCGGCGTCGGGCGCTCGACGGGAGCGGCCTGAGCGGGCGCTGCCGGGGTCTGCGGGCGGGCGGTGCTGTTCTGGTCGGCGTTCCAGTCCTGCTGGCGCTTGATCAGGTCGGCATCCGGGTCGGGGGACTCGAACTTCCAGCGCTCGAGGTCGGCCTTGAAGAGCTTGCGTGCGCGGCCCGGACGGGCCTGCCACTCGAGCAGGCGGTCGCGGAACTCCGCGAGCGACTGGTCGGCCTGGAAGCTGAAGGTCGACGAGTTCTTCTTGATGTCGGCGATCTCGTGCTGTGCCCAGTTGGCGGCGAGGGGCGCACCCTGCACGGGGAGCAGCCGGAGCCGGATGTCGGCATCCTCTGCCAGGTGGTCCGCGTAGCCGCGTTCGTCGTGCCCGAGCGAACCCCAAGCAGCGGCCTTGCGCGCCGCGGAGATGATCGCCGCGACGGCGGCGTTCTTCGACTCGCGCTCCTGCAGGGCCACGACCCGTTTGGTCGCACCCCGTCCGATGAGCGCCGCGATCACGCCGGCGACGACGATGGCGACGAAGGGGATCACGGCACCCGAGATCACCCGCCATCCGTCGTCGGACGAAGTCCAGTCGGTCAGGTCGTTCCACCAGTCCATGCGCGCACCATACTCACGAAACGGTCAGGCCCCGGGGAGGACGAACGGCGTTCCGCGCATCCGACCCGAGATGATTCCAATCTGGAACATCATGACCAGCGGAGGCAGTCCACGGCGTCGTCGGCGGACCACACGTTCGGCAGCTCGACGAACCGACGCTCGGTCGCGACGTAGCGACGGGCGCGGTAGGCGGTGTCACCGGCGACGTCGATGCGGTCGACGTAGCCGACGATCTCGCCGTTGGCGCGGGTCACGCGGCTCAGGTCGTCGCGGACGTCGAGGATGCGGTAGTCGCCGCGCGACCGGGAGAGCGGGACGGTGCGGATCCGCAGTGCGGGTTCGGTCGTGGTCTGCATCGTGGCCTCCTGGTCGGTGTGGTCTCGACGTTACGGGCCACCACCGACACGCCGGGGCCGTGCTGACGCATCGTGGACGGCAGGGTGGGCGGTGCGTGCTGTGAAGGGCATGTCCCCGGTCCGGCCCCGCGCGGATGTCGGGGAGGTAGGTTGTGGCCATGACCACGTTCGTGCTCGCAGGTGGGTGTTTCTGGTGTCTCGACGCCGTGTACCGCACGCTCCAGGGCGTGCAGGACGTGGAGTCCGGCTACATCGGCGGTCGGGTGGAGAACCCGTCGTACGAGCTGGTGTGCACGGGCTCGACCGGTCACGCCGAGGCGGTCGCGGTCACCTTCGACGAGACGGTGATCCCGGCCGAGGTCATCCTCGACGTGTTCTTCACGCTGCACGACCCGCGGCAGCTCAACCGGCAGGGTGCCGACGTCGGCACGCAGTACCGCTCGGCGATGTTCCCGGCCGACGACGCGCAGCGCGCACTGTTCGAGCAGGCGATCGAGCGCGCGTCCGACATCTGGGACGGCGGGATCGTCACCACGATCGAGCCGCCCTCGACGTTCTACCCGGCGGAGGAGTACCACCAGGACTTCTTCGCGAAGAACCCCGGTCAGGGCTACTGCCTCGCAGTCGCGCTGCCCAAGGTGAACAAGGTCCGCAGGGCCTACAGTCAGTACATCCTGGCGTCCTGATCCTCGGGCGTCGGGGCCACGAGGAGGTGGTCGAACGATGACGAACAACACCGGGACCTGGGTCGCGATCGGTCCGGCAGGTGCGGTGGGCAGCATCCACCGTGCCGCGGACGGCTTCCAGGTCGAGCTCTACGGACGAGGGCGCACCGGCGGGCTCTACCCGTCGCTCGAGTCGGCGAAGGGCGCGGTCCACGCGGCGCTCGGCCCGCTCGCGGCGCGGCCCGAGTTCCGAGCGCACTAGCGGTCCAGGGCCGGACAGGAGGCCCGGGGGACTCGTCCTCCACAGGTCGCCTGGTCGGGTCCACACGCCACAGATCGAGCCCGGGGCTGCTTCCGCAGCCCCGGGCTCGATGACGATCGACGCATGAACGACATCATCACCGTCTGCGGAATCGTCGCCACGGAACCCCGTCACCTCGTCACCGAGACCGGCATCGCCATCACGAGCCTGCGCCTCGCCTCACCGTCACGTCGATGGGACCGGGCCAGCGCGGCCTGGGTCAACGGTGCGACCAACTGGTACACCGTCACCGCGTTCCGCTCCCTCGCGTCGAACGTGTTCAAGTCCCTGAAGAAGGGCGACCGCATCGTCGTGTCCGGCCGCGTCCGGATCCGCACCTGGGAGCGCGACGGCCGGGGCGGCACGTCGGTCGAGATCGATGCCGACGGCATCGGGCACGACCTGGCGTGGGGCATCAGCAACTGGGTCCGGGTGCCGCGGCAGGTGAACGACACCACGTCCGGGCACGGCGGCGTGCGGGGCGTCGATCCCCGAACCGGCGAGGTGCACGGCGGCGGCCTCGTCGCTGCTCCGGCGCTCGACGGTCGACGGCACGAGCACGGGCAGGACGCCGGCCACGAGCTCGGGGCGGACCCTCAGGCGGAGACCGACCACCGGGCCGAGGCCGACCACGGCGACGGGCCCGACCACGAGAACGAGGCCGGGACCGACCACGGGCTGGACGGCGCGGACGCGGTCGGGCCGTCAGAGCGGATGCTCGAGCAGGACGGAGCCGCATTCGACCCCCAGCCGTCGGATGACGACGGGCCGCTCACTCGGGCCGCCGCGTGACCCTGGTCAGACGCGCCGGACGGTCACCACTTCTGCGCGATCATCCCGATGCCGGACACCTGGTCGGTGTCCCAGTTGCCGCCGCGCGGCAGCCCGGAGACCCGACCGTTGATCCGGAACGTCGCTCCCTGGACCGCCGGCTTGTTGATCTGGGTCGCCTTGATGCCGTGGAACGAGAAGTTCGTGTTCCACGTGCCGTTCAGACCGGTCCGGCCCTTGACGTTGCCCACCGTGATGCGGGTGTCCTGGACAGTGGAGTGCACGACGTCGCCGTTGAGGCGGCCGTTCGCCTCGGCGTTGAAGAACAGCCGACCGTCCAGGTTGAGCTTGAGCGTGCCGATCGTCTTGTGGTTGACGATCATCGTCGCGACGTCGTTCTGGTACCAGCGCATCCCGATCGGGGTGTTCTTGTTCGTCGCCGGACCGAGGTACCCGTAGGTGAACTTGCCGTTCTGCACCCGCTCCCAGATGAAGCGCGGCTTGCCCTTGCTCTCGGGCGAGCCCTTGTCCGACTGGATGCCGAACGCGTAGGCGTTGTTGTGGGCGTCGTGCACGTTGATGTACGACGAGTACCCCGTACCGGCCCCGTCGGCGCTGATGGTCGCCGTGTAGAGCAGGTACGGGGAGCCCTTCGGCACTGCGCCGGCGGCCGTCGCCGGAGACGCAGGCGCGACGAGGGCAGCGGTGAGCGCGATCGCTCCGAGGAAGGGGAGCGCGAGTCGGCGCAGTCGTGTGGCGTGCCTGGTCATGGTTGTCATCCCGTCCGTGATCCTGAGCCGGTCCGCGTCGTGGTGAGCGACGGGCCCCGAGGTGGTTGGCGAGGACAACCTACGTCGTCGTCACGGATCCCGACAGACCCCCGTCCCGCCGGGTGCGCGAAGCGGCGATCCGGTGCCGAGCGCGCGACGCACCGACGGTGTCACTACACTTGGGGCCGATATGGCTGAGTACATCTACCAGATGGTCCGCGCCCGCAAGGCGGTCGGCGACAAGCTGATCCTCGACGACGTCACGATGTCGTTCCTCCCCGGCGCCAAGATCGGCGTCGTGGGACCGAACGGTGCGGGCAAGTCGACGATCCTGAAGATCATGGCCGGTCTCGACCAGCCGTCGAACGGCGAGGCGAAGCTCACGCCGGGCTTCACCGTCGGCATCCTCATGCAGGAGCCGGAGCTCGACGAGACGAAGACCGTGCTCGAGAACGTCCAGGAAGGCGTCGGCGAGATCCACGCGAAGCTCGCCCGCTTCAACGAGATCTCCGCGCTGATGGCCGAGCCCGACGCCGACTTCGACGCGCTCCTCGCCGAGATGGGCACGCTGCAGGAAGAGATCGACGCCGCCGACGCGTGGGACCTCGACTCGCAGCTCGAGCAGGCCATGGCCGCGCTCCAGTGCCCCCCGGGAGACGAGCTCGTCACGCACCTGTCCGGCGGTGAGAAGCGTCGCGTCGCGCTCTGCAAGCTCCTGCTCCAGAAGCCCGACCTGCTCCTGCTCGACGAGCCCACCAACCACCTGGACGCCGAGAGCGTGCAGTGGCTCGAGCAGCACCTGCAGCAGTACCACGGTGCCGTCCTCGCCGTGACCCACGACCGGTACTTCCTGGACCACGTCGCCCAGTGGATCGCCGAGGTCGACCGTGGTCGCCTCTACCCGTACGAGGGCAACTACTCGACGTACCTCGAGAAGAAGCGTGCGCGCCTCGAGGTGCAGGGCAAGAAGGACGCGAAGCTCGCGAAGCGCCTGTCCTCCGAGCTCGACTGGGTCCGCAGCAACACCAAGGGTCGTCAGGCGAAGTCGAAGGCCCGTCTCGCCCGGTACGAAGAGATGGTCACCGAGGCCGAGCGCACCCGCAAGCTCGACTTCGAGGAGATCGTGATCCCCGTCGGCCCGCGTCTGGGCTCGCAGGTCATCGACGCCGAGAAGCTGCACAAGCAGTTCGGTGAGCGCGTCATCATCGGTGACCTGTCGTTCACACTGCCCCGCAACGGCATCGTCGGCGTCATCGGCCCGAACGGTGTCGGCAAGACGACGCTGTTCAAGACGATCGTCGGGCTCGAACCCCTCGACGGCGGCACGCTCAAGATCGGCGACACCGTCGACATCTCGTACGTCGACCAGAGCCGTGGCGGCATCGACCCGAACAAGAACCTGTGGGAGGTCGTGTCCGACGGGCTCGACTACATCCAGGTCGGCAAGACCGAGATCCCGTCCCGCGCCTACGTCTCGCAGTTCGGGTTCAAGGGCCCGGACCAGCAGAAGCGTGCCGGCATCCTGTCCGGTGGTGAGCGCAACCGTCTGAACCTCGCGCTGACCCTCAAGCAGGGCGGCAACCTGCTGCTGCTCGACGAGCCGACGAACGACCTGGACGTCGAGACCCTCGGCAGCCTCGAGAACGCTCTGCTCGAGTACCCCGGTTGCGCCGTGGTCATCACCCACGACCGGTGGTTCCTCGACCGCATCGCGACCCACATCCTGGCGTGGGAAGGCCTCAACGAGGACGGCACGCCGAACTGGTACTGGTTCGAGGGCAACTTCGAGGCGTACGAGGAGAACAAGATCGAGCGCCTCGGTGCCGATGCCGCGAAGCCCGGGCGCGCGACGTACCGCAAGCTCACCCGCGACTGACCCGCGTGGCGAGACTGCACGCTCCCATCCGCATGCGGTGGAGCGACATCGACGCCTACGGCCACGTCAACAACTCCGCGATGCTGCGCCTGCTCGAAGAGGCGCGCATCGTGGGGTTCTGGGGTCCGGACGCGGGTGAGCTGACGGCGGACGGCAGCCTGCCCGAGCCGATCATCGACGGTCGGCCGGGCTCCGGCACGATGACGGTGATCGCCGGACAGCGCCTCGAGTACCTCGCGTCGATCCCGTACCTGCGCCAGCCGCTCGACATCCAGATGTGGATCGGGCGGCTCGGTGGGGCGAGCGTCGACGTGTCGTACGAGGTCTGGTCGCCGGTCGGGCAGCAGCCGGCCGAGCTCTACACCCGGGCGACGACCGCGCTCGTCATGGTGGACGCGGCCACGAACCGTCCTCGGCGGCTGACCGCGGCCGAGCGTGCGGCGTGCGAGCAGTACCTCGAGGCCCCGGTGGAGTTCAGCCGCCCGTAGGGACCCGCATCATACCCTCCTGCGCCACGGTCGCCAGCAGGCGTCCGTCGCGGGAGAACATCCGGCCGAAGGCGAGCCCCCGGCCGCCCTGGGCGCTGGGGGACTCCTGCGTGTACAGGATCCACTCGTCGGCCCGACCGTCGCGGTGCCACCACATCGCGTGGTCGAGGCTGGCGCTCTTCACGCCGGGCGTGCCCCAGGCGACGCCGTGCCGCCGCATGATCGGTTCGAGGATCGACAGGTCGCTGGCGTACCCGAGGACCGCACGGTGCAGCGCCGGGTCGTCCGGCAGGTCGCCCTGCACACGGAACCAGACCGCCTGGTGCGGCACGTGCTCGCCCTGCACGTCGACGAACACCGGTCCCTCGACGTACCGCAGGTCGATCGAGCGCTCGGCCCAGGCCTTGGCGACGGGGTGGTCGATGGTGGACAGGATCGACGCGGCGGACGGCAGCGACTCCGGTGACGGCGTGTCCACCGGGTACGGGTCCTGGTGCTCGACCCCGGTGTCCGGCACCTGGAACGACGCGATCATCGAGAAGATCGGAACTCCGCGCTGGTAGGCCTGCACGCGCCGTGTCGCGAAGGACCGACCGTCGTGGATGCGTTCGACGCCGAAGGTGATCGGCACGTCGATGTCGCCGGGGCGCAGGAAGTACCCGTGCATCGAGTGGATGTCACGCCCCTCGATGGTGGCTTGCGCGGCGACGATGCACTGGGCGAGCACCTGGCCGCCGAACACCCGCCCGCCGGGGGACCAGTGGTTCGCGCCGGTGAGGATCGTCTCACCCGTGCTCGCACCGGTGTCCTCGAGTCGGAGGGTCCGCAGGAAGTCGGGTTCGCCGTTCACGTGGTGCAGTCTACGAACACAGGGTGCGCCGGTAGGATCGGTTCGACATGGGCACCTCGTTCACGCTTCCCGACGCCGCCTCCCTCGGGGACCTCCGCACGTACCTCGGACGTGCCGCTCGGATCGAGGACGGTTCGGTCCGGTTCATCGCCGACTCCGGTGTCCTCGCGGTCTACACGGCGATCCTGTACCCCCTCGGACTCCTCGATGAGCTGCCGACGGTGCTCGGCCTCCGCACGTTCTCGCTCACCGAGCCCGCGACGATCGACGCCGTGGTGCCGCTGCAGTCCCTGCTCGAGCGGCTCCGGCTCCTCGCCGAGGCACAGGACGCCGAGCACGCCGACGGCGCCGACCCGACGCGGGCCACCCCGATCGAGGTCGAGCTCCCGCACGAGGTCCACACCGTGACCTGGGCGGCGATCTCCCCGCCCCGTGGCGGATGGGTGCCGCTGCCCGACGTCTCGCCGGAGCTGCTGCGCCGCGCCACCCGTGACGGCATCGCCGAGGTCGCCGACGCCGTCCCGACCAACGCGGGTGAGGCGATCATCCGCAAGGTGCGATCCGAGGTCTGGGGCCGTCCGGTGCCGGGCATCGAGCACCTGCCCGCTGGTGCAGGCTTCGCGGGGGAGAGCCTCGGCTTCCTCGGGCACGACCCGGTCCGCCTGTTCGAGACGGGTCCGTGGAGCCGTCTGACGACGTCGCGCGGGCACGTGCTCGTCAAACGCCGCGCCTGGACCCTGAACCTGTAGCGAACGTCACGTCCTGGCCAGGTGGTTGGCTGGCCGCATGCACGTCTTGCTCACCGGTGCGTCCGGGTACATCGGTTCCTCTGTCCTCCGCGCCCTCGTCGCCCACGGGCACGAGGTGACCGCCATCGTCCGCTCCGACGAGAAGGCGCAGCACGTGCGTGACGCCGGTGGGCACGCCCTCGTCGGGGACGTCACCGACACCGAGGTCGTCGAACGGCTGCTGCACGAGACCGACGGCGTCGTCCACACGGCGTCCGCGCCCGACGTCGACCCGGACTTCACCGCGACGGTCCTTCGCGCGTCCGCCGGCACACCGAAGCCGTTCGTGCACACCGGCGGCATCTTCACCTTCGGCAACTCGACGGACATCTCCGAGCAGTCGCCGATCGATCCGCCCGAGCTGACGTCGTGGCGCACGGCGAACGAGGCTGCCGTGCGGGCGAGTGACGCGCGGACCACGATCGTCGCCCCGGGCATCGTGTACGGGCGAGGTGCCGGCATCCCCGCGATGTTCGTCAGCGACGGTACCCAGCCGGTCACGCTGGTCGGTGACGGCTCGCAGCGCTGGACCACGGTGCACGTCGACGACCTCGGCGAGCTCTACGTCCTCGCGCTGGAGCGTGCCGAGCAGGACGGGTACATCGTCGCCGCGACGGGGGACAACCCGACGGTGCGCGAACTCGCCGAAGCGGGGGCGCACGGCGCACCGGTCGTGGCCGAGAGCGTCGATGCTTCGCGCGAGCGACTCGGTGGGGCCTTCGCCGACGCGCTGCTCCTGCACCAGGAGGCGCCCGGAGCCCACGCCCGCTCCGCCTTCGGCTGGAACCCGACGCACCCGTCCCTGGTCCAGGACCTCGCCACCGGCTCGTACGCGCGCTGAGGACGACGAATGGCCCTCGACGACGGCGTCAGCGCCGTCGAGGTTGCACAACACGCCGCGCGTCGTTCGCCGAGGTTCCACGAACGGGACGAAGCGGCGCCGAGATGTGCAGATTTCGGAACCTGGACGACAGCCGGAACCTGAACGGCGGTCGGAACCTGGGCGGCTGAAGAGCAGGCTTCAGTCGAAGGTGTTCGTCATGGCGTGCGCGGCGCGGTCGAGGTACGCCCAGAGCTCGGCCTCGTCGAGGGGTGCGAGCTGCAGGGACTCGACGGCCTCGCGCATGTGGTGCAGCCAGCGCTCGCGGGCCTCGGACGTGATGCGGAACGGGTTGTGCCGCATCCGGAGCCGGGGGTGTCCGCGTTCCTCGCTGTAGGTGCCCGGCCCGCCCCAGTACTGCTGCAGGAAGGCCGACAGGCGCCAGATCGCGCCCTCGAGGTCGTCGGCCGGGTACATCGGCCAGATGACGTCGTCCTGCTGCACGCCCTCGTAGAAGCGGCGCACGAGCCGGTCGAAGGTCGGGGCGCCACCGATGCGGTCGAAGAGCGAGCCGGTGGCCGAGGCCCCGTGCTCGCCGACCCGCAGCGTGATGGGCTGCGCCGGAACACCCGGCACGCCGGGCACGCCGGGCATGCCGAGCCCACCCCCGCCGGGGCCGCTGCTCGGAGGTGTGGGATCGGTCACTGGGGGTCCTTCCCGCCGTCGTGGTGGTCGTCGGTCCGGATGGGTTGCCCGAGCACGTTGCGCTTGGGGCGGCGCGGCTTGGTCGGCGCCGGGGTGGGACGCGTCTGCACCGACCGCAGCCCGTTGATCGAGGTCGCGTTCTCCCAGCCCTCTGGCATGATCATCGCCATCGCCGGCAGGGTGACTCCGATCTCGTCGACGGCGTGCTTCAGGCGGGCGCGGAGTTCGCGGCCGACGACGTCGAGTTCGGAGGCGCGGGTCTTCACGACGAGGCGGAACACCATGCCGTCGGGGGAGACCGACTGCAGCCCCCAGATCTCGGGCTTCTCGACGATGCGCTGGCGCCAGCGGGGCTCCTGCGACATGGTGACGGCGGCCGCGAGCAGGGCGTCCTGCACGGCGTCGATGTCGGTGTCGTAGGGGACGGTGATGTCGACGAGGACGCGCGACCAGCCCTGGGACAGGTTGCCGACGCGCAGGATCTGCCCGTTCGGCACGAACCACAGGATCCCGTTGACGTCGCGCACCTGCATGACTCGGAGCCCGACGTTCTCGACGACGCCCGTGGCCTGCCCGGTGTCGACGACGTCGCCGACGCCGGCCTGGTCCTCGAGGATCATGAAGATGCCGGACAGCAGGTCCTTCACGATCGACTGCGCGCCGACGGCGAGGCCCGCGGCGACGAGCGACGCGCCACCGACGATGCCGACGGCGGCGTTCGGGATCGCCACGGGGATGATGATCGCAAGGGCCACCACCACGACGATGACCGTTGCGAGGTTCTCGAGCACGCTGCCCAGGGTGCGGGTCCGCTGCACCACGCGCGCGGTCTGGACCGGCGACGCGATGAGCGCCTGCGTGTCTTCGGCACCCTGCCGCTTCTTCACGCCGTTCACGACACGGTCGACGATCTGCTTGATCATCCGGCGGAGGATCACGCGCAAGATGATCGCCGCGATGATCGTGATCACGATCGTGATCGGGATGTGCCAGGCGTCGACGAACTGGGTGAACGCGTTGGATGCCCACTTGGGGACGTCGGAGGTCTCTGCAGCCAAGGTCATATCCGGTCGATGCTAAGGGCGGGGCCTCGGCGTTCCATGAGGAACGCCGAGGC
>NZ_CACSJV010000054.1:0-22409 GCF_902706105.1 Curtobacterium sp. 18060
GACGACGGGCGTCGGTGTGTCCTGCGGGAACCGGCCCGGGTCAGGAAGCGCGGCGGGCGCGGGCGGCGCGACGCTTCAGCGCACGACGCTCGTCCTCGCTGAGGCCACCCCAGACACCGGAGTCCTGGTTGTTCTCGAGTGCGTACTGCAGGCACATCTCGGTGACCGTGCAGCGCGCACAGACCGACTTGGCCTTCTCGATCTGATCGACGGCGGGCCCGGTGTTCCCGACGGGGAAGAAGAGCTCGGGGTCCGCGGTGAGGCAAGCTGCCTTGTCACGCCAGTCCATGTGTGGTGCTCCTTGATGTCGATGCTCGAACGGCAGGCCGGGGCCGGGGTTCGGGGGATCGGAACGCTGATCATGCATGAGGCATGAGGGGACAACTGTGGGGAGGAGTCCGCTGGAAGCGAGTCTGACGCCCGCGTGACGCTCGGGGGAGGAGCGACGAACCACGGGAGACGCACACCACATCGTGCCGTCCAAACGACCTCGAATATCGTTCCATACTGGTAGGGGCAAATCAAGGGTTCCGATGCTGGAGGATCACTGTGCACGATGACGACCCGACCGCGGTCGACCGTCCTGAGCGACGCTCACGCGCGCTGATCGGCCTGCTGGTGGTGGTCGGCCTCGAGTTCGCGGCGCTCGTCGTGGTCACGGTCGTCCTGGTCGTCGAGCTGATCGTCGCGCCGGCGTCGAGCCTGGCGTCCGGGATCGCCCTGACGATCCTGTCGGCCGTCGCGGCGCTCTGGCTCGGTGCGCTCCTGAACGGCCTGTGGAAGCGTCGCGCCTGGGTGCGGTCGGGGATCATCGTCTGGCAGGTCCTGCAGGGTGCGATCGCGATCGGCGCGTTCCAGGGTGTCTTCCGCGAGCCGGCGGTCGGCTGGGTCCTGCTGATCCCCGCCCTGCTCGGCATCACGTTCGTGCTGTCGCGGTCGGTGACGGCCGCGCTCGCGCGTCCGGCCGAGTAGACGCGACCGAAAGACGGACGGGAGGCCCGTGGCGACGCCGCCACGGGCCTCCCGTCCGTCTTGTGGTCCGGTCCTCAGACCAGGCCGAGCTTCTTCCGCAGGCTCGCCACGTGTCCGGTCGCCTTGACGTTGTAGAGCGGCAGCTGGACGCTGCCGTCCTCGTCGACCACGATCGTGGAGCGGATCGTGCCGGTCACGATCTTGCCGTAGTTGTTCTTCTCGCCCCACGCGGCGTAGGTCTTGTGCACCGCCAGGTCGGGGTCGCTCAGCAGCGGGAACGTGAGCGCCTGCTCGTGCTGGAACGTCTTGAGCTTCGCCTGCTCGTCCTTCGAGACGCCGAGGACCTCGTAGCCGGCTGCCTGCAGCGACGACATGTTGTCGCGGAAGTCGCAGGCCTCGGTGGTGCACCCCGGGGTGGACGCGGCCGGGTAGAAGTACACGATGACCTTCTTGCCCCGCAGTGCGGCGAGCGAGTGTTCGACGCCGTCCTGGTCCGGCAGCGTGAAGTCGGGGGCGGTGTCGCCGGCGGCGAGACGGTCGGTCATGGTGCTCCTGTTCGCTTGGTGCCCACGAGTGGTCGTGAGCGCGCAGAACCCATGCTATTGTTGATTCCCGTTGCGGCACGGAAGCCGGAACATGCACCTCTAGCTCAATTGGCAGAGCAACTGACTCTTAATCAGTGGGTTCTCGGTTCAAGTCCGAGGGGGTGCACCACAACCACGAAGGCCCCGACTCATCGAGTCGGGGCCTTCGTGCGTTCCGGGGGTGTGCACGCGTTCCGGGCGGGACACGCCCGAGGTGTGTCTGGCGGTCGGATTCAGTCGGCGGTGACGTCGACGATCCGTTCCGGGCCGACGACGAGGTCGACGGCGCCGGCGGAGGCCGCTGCGAGGTCCGCGGTCAGGGTCTCGAGCGCGTCGGCGGGCACCCAGACCTCGAACGTCGCCGCACGCCCGTAGACCGTCGCACCGAGGGTCGCGTGGTGGTGCCGGACCCAGTCGCGCAGGACGTTGTCGAGCCGGCCGGCCTCGGCGTGCGGGGCGTCGAAGTGCACCTGCGTGAGCGCCTCGCGCCGGACGAGCGCGGCGGTGTCGAGGGCCTCGGAGACCGAGGTCGAGTAGGCGCGGACGAGACCGCCAGCGCCGAGCTTCACACCGCCGAAGTAGCGCGTCACGACGGCGACCACGTCGGTGAGGTCGCGGCGGCGGAGCACCTCGAGCATCGGCACGCCCGCCGTGCCGGACGGTTCTCCGTCGTCCGACGACCGGGCCTGGTCGCCGAGCGTGCCGGTGACCATCGCGGTGCAGTTGTGCCGGGCGTCCCAGTGGCGGCGTTTCACCTCGGCGATGACCCGCTCGGCGTCCGCGACGTCCGACACGGGGGCGACCGTGGTGATGAACCGCGACTTCGTGATGACGATCTCGTGCTCGACCGGGTCGGCGATCGTCGCGGGGAAGCTGCGGGCCATGCCCACGAGGCTAACGGCGTGCACCGTGTCCGCCGCGCTACGATGTCGTGCACGCACGGCTGGGGAGGAGTCCGACATGGAGACCGGTGATCCGAGGGGCGGGGTCCTGGACGCCGCCGAACTCGCACGGCGCATCAACCTGCTGCTCGACTTCGAGGAGTCCCAGCGTGGTGCTCCGGTGCCGTTCGCCTCGATCGAGGAGTACGTCGCCGCCCACGGCGGTTCGCTCTCGCGGGCGAAGTGGACCTACATGCTCTCCGGTGACGGCCGACGCAACCGCGACACCGAGCTCCTGCGACTGCTCGCCGGGTTCTTCGAGGTCGACGAGCGCTTCCTGCTCGAGGACAGCGACGTCCCCGAGCGCATCGGCGCCCAGCTCGCCCTCGTCCGCTCCCTGCGTTCCGCCCGCGTGAGCGGGTTCGCTGCACGCACCTTCCCCGGCGAGCTCTCACCCGAGGCGCTGCGGCGCATCGCCGAGGTGCTCGAGGAGGAATCACAGCGCGGGAGCGTGGCGTGACCGACCCGCTGCTCGAGTCCTTCTGGGCGCGCGGCGCGGTCGAGGGGTGGTCCGACGTCGACCAGGCCGTCGCCGCCGCAGCCGTCGTCGTGGACAAGCCCATCGTCGTCCGCGAAGAGGCGTTCCTGGCGACGGAGCCGGTGTGCGGCTTCGTCGCGACGCTCGAGCACGCCCACCTGATCATGATCTCGCCGACCGCGTCGCCGACCTTCCGGGCGTTCGTCATCGGCCACGAGCTCGGCCACGTCCTGCACCGGCACCAGGAGCACGCCCCCCAGTCGGCCTACATCCGCGACGTCATCCCGGACCTGCCCGAGTACAAGGTCGAGCGGGCACTGGCGCGGGGGATGTTCTCGAACGCGTACGAGCACGAGGCCGAGGTCTTCGCCGACGCACTCGCGACGCTCATCCGGCGGCACCGCGGCCGCCCGAGCGCCTTCCGCGGGGTCTTCGGGTGATCGTCGCCGTCGTCCAGGCGGTGCTGCTCATCGCCGGGACGATCGCGCTCTTCGTCCTGCAACGCGGGCAGGACCGGACCCTGGCGGTGACCTTCCTGCTGTTCGCCGGCACCATCGTCACGAACGTCGATCCGCTGTACCGGTGGCTCGACCCACTGCTCGGCGGCTCCAACGTGGTGACCGTGGTCAGCGACTGCCTGATGGTCGCCGGCACGAGCACGCTGCTCTGGGGCGTGGCGAAGGCGGTCGGGGCAGCGCGGCCGTGGCTCCGGAACGCGATCGTGGTGTCGTGCGCCGCGGTGGTGGTCGTGGTGGTCGTCGCCTTCTCGGTGTTGGACAAGCCCGCCACCACGACGACGTTCATGCTCGACGCCGGGTCGCACCCGGCCGCGACCGTCTACTCGATCGCGCAGACGGTGTACCTCGGGGTGGCGCTCGGCGCGACGGGCCTCATCTGCGTCCTCCGCCTGCGCGAGGCCCGGACGACGACGGACCTGGTCGGACTGTGGGTCCTGGTGCTCGGCGGCGTGCTGGGGGTCGTCCGGATGGTCGTCGTCGTGGTCATGGACCTGGCGCACGTCACGGGGGATCTCGACCGGATGCGCTCCCTCGCGCTGCCGTACGACGTCACGACGCCCGGCGCCGTGATCTGCGTCTCGACGGGGATGCTGCTGCTCGTCGTCGGACACCGGGTCTCGCGACGTCGGCGCACCCGGCGGGTCGACGCGGCGCTGCGACGTCTCGCGCCGCTGCACGAGCGGATCGGCGCCGACAACGCCTACCCGTCGACCGAGGACCCCGCCACGCGGTTGAGCCGCGCGATCGTCGAGGTCAACGACGGGCTCCGGCGGACGCGTGCGCCGTTGACCGATGCCGAGCGAGCCGTCCTCGCCGAGGCCGAGTCGGCGCTCGACTCCGCGTAGCCCGAAGGGGTGACTCGACGGTCTCCCGACGCCCGTGTAGGGTTTGTAGCAAGTGCTACAGATCCTGTGGCTCGTCGGGTGGGACTCGGCCGCGTTGGGGGCGGCCGAGCACCACCGACACTCGTTGTCTAGACTCGGACGGTGCTCGTCTTCGCCGCAGTCGTCCTGTTCATCGGTGCCGTCTTCAACGTCGTCACCTGGCCGCGCTTCTTCCAGCGCGTCGCGAAGGACACCCGCGCGCGTGACGCCGCGGGCAAGCCGACGACGTTCTACACGGTGCACCTCGTGCTGCTGCTCATCGCGCTCGCCATCGCCGTGGCCGCGGTCGTCGCCGGGATCCTGCTGCTGGTCTGAGCCGCTCGCCGTTCGCCGTCGGGCGTCGCTTCAGCGCTGCTTCAGGGCGGCACGGCAGGATCGTCGCCATGCGTGTCCTGGTGGTCGACGACGAGGTGCGGCTCGCCGACGGTGTCCGTCGCGGCCTCGAGGCCGAGGGGTGGGCGGTCGACGTCGCCCACGACGGCGTCGACGGCCTGTGGCACGCCCGCGAGTTCCGCTACGACGCGATCGTCCTCGACCTGATGATGCCCGGGATGAGCGGATGGGCGGTCTGCGCCCAGCTCCGGGCCGACCAGGACTGGACGCCGGTGCTCATGCTCACCGCCAAGGACGGCGAGTGGGACCAGGTCGAGGCCCTCGACGCCGGCGCCGACGACTACGTCACGAAGCCCTTCTCGCACCCGGTCCTCGTCGCCCGGCTGCGCGCGCTCGTCCGCCGCGGTGCGCGCGAACGCCCGGCGGTGCTGACCCTCGGCGACCTGGTCGTCGACCCGGCCGCACGGACCGTGGCGCGTGCCGGGACCCCCGTCGACCTGACGAGCCGGGAGTTCGCGGTGCTCGAGTACCTCGCGCGGCGCTCCGGGCAGGTGTGCTCGAAGCGCGAGGTGATCGAGAACGTCTGGGACGTCGACTTCGAGGGCGACCCGAACATCGTCGAGGTGTACGTCGGGCACCTCCGGCGCAAGCTCGACCGGCCGTTCGGACGGACGTCACTCGAGACCGTCCGCGGTGCGGGCTACCGACTGGCGGCCGACGGTGGCTGACCGGGGGACGGGGCGCGCGCGCCGCTTCCGGTCCGTGCGCGCGCGGACCACGCTCGGCGCCAGCGTGGTCGTGCTCGCTGCCCTGGTCGTCGGTGCCGTGGGGTTCGTCGTGGTGCTCCGCCTGGTGCTGCTCGACGGGGTACGGACGTCCGCCGAGGCCGGGCTCGAACAGGTGTCGTCACGGGTCGAGTCCGACGGTGCCGGTGCGGTGACCGACTACGAGGACGTCCTGGTGCAGGTGGTCGGTGCCGGCGGCTCGGTCCTCGCACACGGTGAGGACGCCGACGCTCCGGCCCTGTCGACCGCCGATGAGTCCCGGTGGTCGCACGACGGCGAACGCTGGCTGCTCGTCGCCGACGACGTCGACCTGCCCGGTGGGGGTGAGGCGACCCTGGTGTACGGCGTCTCCCTCGAGCAGACCGACACCGCCATCCGGACCGCCGTGGTGCTCCTCGCCGTCGGGGTGCCGGTGCTCGTCCTCGTACTCGGGATCGTGACCTGGTCCGTGACCGGGCGGTCGTTGCGGCCGGTGGAACGGATGCGCACCGAGGTCGAGACGATCCGTGCCGCGCAGCCCGATGCCCGCGTGGTCGTGCCGGACACCGGCGACGAGATCGCCCGGCTCGCGACCACCATGAACGCCATGCTCGACCGGCTCGACCGATCCGCGGCGGGGCAGCGGCAGTTCGTGTCCGACGCCTCGCACGAGCTGCGGTCGCCGATCGCGTCGCTCCGCCAGCACGCCGAGGTCGCCGTCGCGTACCCGGACCGGACGGACGTGGCCGAGTTCTCCGACGTCGTGCGGTCCGAGGCCGTGCGCCTGCAGGACCTCGTCACCGGGCTGCTCGAGCTGTCACGGCTCGACGAGGGCGGCACGGGTGTCCGTCGTCCCGTGGACCTCGACGACCTCGCACTCGACGCCGTCGCGAGGGCCCGGGCCCGGGTGCCGGCTGGTGCGACCGGCGACCGTGCGATCCGGGTCGACGGCTCCGGGATCTCCGCCGCGCGCGTGCTCGGCGACGAACGGCTGCTCACCGGCGTGGTCCGGAACCTCGTCGACAACGCCGTCCGGCACGCCACGTCGCGCGTCGCGGTGGCCCTGGTCGAGCAGGACGGCGCCGCGGTGCTGACCGTGGACGACGACGGCTCCGGGATCCCGGCGGCCGAGCGCGACCGGGTGTTCGAGCGGTTCGTCCGGCTCGACGAGGCCCGCAGCCGCGACGCCGGTGGTGCCGGCCTCGGTCTGGCGATCGTGCGGGACGCCGTCCGGGCACACGGCGGCGAGGCGACGGTGGCGGACTCGCCGCTCGGCGGGGCGCGGTTCGTCGTGCGCATCGCACTCGGCGGCTGAACAGGCGGCTTCAGGTCTGCTTCAGCACCCCGCCGACATGCTCGTCCCATGACCTTCCGCACCCAGCTCCAGAAGCCCTCCGCCCGCCGCGTCGCCGCCCTCGCCGCCCTGCCCGTCGTGGCCGCGCTCGCCCTCACCGGCTGCTCCACCGACGGGTCGTCCGACTCGGCGGCGTCGTCCTCGAACGGACCGGCCGCGACGGGCGCCACCACCGGCACGTCGGGTGGCGCGTCCGCGACCGCCGCCTCGGCCACGTCGAACGACGCCCTGCTGGCCGCCGTCGCGACCGCACGCGGGAGCGTCGGCTCCGGCACCGTCATCTCGGTCGAGCAGGAGCAGCGTGGCAGCGCGTACGAGGTCCTCGTCGTGACGAAGGACGGCGCCGAGCACGAGGTGCACACCGACGCCGCCGGCACCGGGGTGACCGGTACCCCGCATACCGAGACCGCGGACACCGACGACCGTGCCGAGCACGACCGGTTCGTCGCAGCGGCCGACCTCGACGTCACCAGGGCCGTCAGCGCCTTCGAGGACCTGCACGCCGGTGCGATCACCGAGCTCGGCCTCGACGACCACCTCGGCAAGGTGGTCTGGGAGGGTGACGTCGTCGACGGGTCCGGCACCAAGCACAGCGTCCGGATCGACGCCGGTTCGGGCGACGTCGTCACCGACCAGGTCGACACCGACGACTGATCCGACGAACGACCCGGCGACCGACCCGGCCGACGTCGGCGGTCAGCGGTAGACCTGTGGCATCCGACCTGGGCGTCGGCGACCTCGGGAGACACCATGACGGACCAGACCCCTCGCACCTACCCGCAGGGCGTGCCGAGCTGGATCGACGGACGACACCCGGACCCCGACGCCGCGCAGGCGTTCTACGGCGGTCTGTTCGGCTGGGACTTCGAGGAGCGCCTGCCGCCCGGGGCCCCCGGCTCGTACCGGATCGTGAGCATCGACGGACGAGAGGTCGGTGCGATCGCCTCGGGTGACGAGCCGGCGTCGTGGACGACGTACATCGCCGTGGACGACGCCGACGCGGTGGCCGCTCGAGTCGTCGAGCTCGGTGGCACCGCCGCTCCGGCGGAGGACGCCGGGCCGGGTGGCGCCGCGGGCCGCAGCGTCGACTGCGTCGATCCGTGCGGTGCGGCGTTCGGACTCTGGCAGGCGCGCGAGCGGCTCGGGTCCCAGTACATCAACGCCCCCGGTGGTTGGGTCTTCAGCGACCTCCGCTCGACCGAGCCGGAGCAGGCGATCTCGTTCTACGAGCAGCTGTTCGGCTGGCGGGTCTCCGGCATCGAGGAGGGCCCGAGCGCCATGGTCCGGCTGCCCGGCTACGGGGACCACCTCGCGGCCACCTCCGACCCCGACATCCGCGAACGGCAGGTCGGCGCACCGGAGGGCTTCGCGGACGTCATCGGCGCCCTCGCCCGACTCGACGACGGGCCGGACGACTGGCACGTGTCGTTCAGCGTGGCGGACCGTGATGCCGCCGCCGCACGGGCCGAGGAGCTCGGCGGCGCCGTGCTCGGTACCTGGCAGGGGCCGTGGACGCGTGCGGCCGAACTGCGGGACCCGCAGGGCGCCACGTTCCGCGTCACGCAGTTCGCCCCGGACGGCACTGCCTGAGCGGTCTCCGGGACGTCAGTGCGTCCGGAGCCCCTCGACCAGGATGTCGAGCAGGCGGTCGGTCTGTGAACCGTCCGCAGCGCCACGGGTCGTCAACAGGATCCCGACGAGCGCGGCGGTCACGTCGTCGGCGAGGACGTCCGCGCGGAGGGAGCGGTCCGCAGTGCCGCTGTCGAGGAACCGTTGGACCGCCGCGTTGACCCGATCACGGGTCCCCGCGGCTTCGGCGGTCTCACGGAGCGCGCCGGCTCGGACGGTCTCGGCGAGTCCGCGTTTGGTCGCCACGAACTCGGCGTACCGGCCGGCGAAGGCCCGGAGCGCCGAGGCGGCGGACGCCCCGTCGAGCAGGTCGTCGACCGTGCTCAGCGCGGCGTCGAGCTCGGCTCGGTAGACGGCGGCCACGAGGTCCTGACGCGTGGGGAAGTTCCGGTAGAGCGTCCCGATCCCGACACCTGCGGCCAACGCGATCGCGCCGAGGGACGTGTCCTCACCCTGGTGGGTGAAGGCGGCGCGGGCGGCACCGACGAGCCGTTCCCGGTTGCGCGCGGCGTCGGCCCGGGGTCGGCGGGGACCGGCATCCGGGGCGTCGGGCGTTGTGGTGGACAAAACGGAGGCTCCTCCGGTTAGGATCATCGAAGCGGAGGATCCTCCGCTTCGATCGAGGATACCGGAGACGACATGCACCACGACACGGAGCGCCCGGGTGGCGCGTACGACCTCGGCGGACGGACCGTCGCTCGGATCGGCTACGGCGCGATGGCGCTCGAACGCTTCGCCGAGGACCGCGCGGCCGGCGTCGCCCTGCTGCACCGGGCGCGCGAGCTCGGGGTGGATCACCTCGACACCGCGGAGTTCTACGGCGACGGTGTCGCGAACGACGTCATCCGGCGAGCGTTCGGCACCTCGGACCAGGTGGTCGTCGTCAGCAAGATCGGTGCTGTCCGCGTCGACGCGCCGGTGCCGCTCGCACTGGCGCAACGCCCGGAGGAGCTGCGCGAACAGGTGCACGCGAACCTCCGGACCCTGGGCCGCGAGCGCATCGACGTCGTGAACCTGCGGCGCGCCGACACCGGACCCGGGTTGATCGCCGAGGGGGAGCAGCTCGTCGACCTGGACGACCAGCTCGCCGAGATGACGGCCATGCGGGACGAAGGGCTGATCGGGGCCATCGGACTCAGTGCCGTGTCCGAACCGGTCCTGCGCCGCGGTCTCGCCGCCGGCATCGTGTGCGTCCAGAACGCGTACTCGCTGGTGGCGCGGGAACACGAGGCGTTGTTCGACCTGGCCGTCCGGAACGGCGTCGCCTGGGTTCCGTTCTTCCCGCTCGGCGGCGCGTTCCCCGGTCTGCCGAAGGTCGCCGACGAACCCGTCGCGATCCGGATCGCTGCGGAGCTGCGGGTCACCGCGGCGCAGCTGGGCCTCGCGTGGCTGCTCGGCCGCGCGCCACAGGTCTTGCTCATCCCGGGGACGTCGAGCGTCGCCCACCTCGAGGAGAACGTCGCGGTGGGGTCCGTCCGGTTGTCGCCCGAGCAGCGCGGAGCACTCGACGGGGTGTGGGCTCGGCGTGCGGCGGAGAGCACCGACGCGCCGGCGTGGCCCTGAGTCGACTGGCCGGACCGGTCAGGACTCCGTGTGCAGCGGCGGTCCGAGCACCTTCTGGATCGCCAGCGCGGCGAGCTGCTCGTCCGAGGTGTCGAGCAGCACGCGGAACGTCTCCGGCTCCGTGACGAACTCGACGCAGACGGCATCCTCGTCGCACGGTCCGAGCCGCCACCCCGACACCGCGTCCATCGGCACCGAGACCCGCGCCTCGCGCTCGTAGTCGGTCTCGGCCTCCAGGCGGTCGGGGAACACCCGCAGGCGTCCGTACGCGCCTCGCCAGCTCAGCTGGAGATCGAGGGTGGGGGGAACAGACGCAGGGGAGACAGAGCGGTCCGGCACCCGCCGATCGTACCGACGGGAGCCGGACCCACTGCACTCGGCGCGCGACGTGCTGCGCACCGGGGACAGATCAGACGGTGTCGTCGGACCCCTTGTGCTCGCCGCCGTCCTCGCCGTCGCGACGGACCTGGTTCGCCGGGTCACGGACACCGATCGGGTACGGGCCGGTGACGCCCTGTCGGAGCGAGGCGATGCGCAGGATGCGGTCGCGCTGCAGGAACCAGCCGACGACGAGCAGCGGGATCACGATCACGAGGGACGCGATCGTGTAGGTGCCGACCGGGTAGTCGATCGCCATCAGCACGATGACCGACGCCAGGAACGCCAGGGTGAGCCACGCGGTCACCGGGGCGCCGGGCAGCTTGAAGGACGGCTCCTTCGCCAGTCCCTGCTTCGCCCACGACCGGAGCCGCATCTGACAGAGGATGATCGTGCCCCACGCCGTGATGATGCCGAGGCTCGCGATGTTCAGCGCGATCTCGAACGCCTGGCTCGGGACGAAGTAGTTCAGGACGACGCCGGCGACGGTGAAGCCGGCGGTGAGCAGGATGCCGGCGTACGGCACACCGCCCTTCGACATCTTGGTGGTCCACTTCGGCGCCGAGCCGTTCATGCCCATCGAGTGCAGGGCGCGACCGGTCGAGTACAGGCCGGCGTTGAGCGACGACAGTGCCGCCGTGAGCACGACGAAGTTCATGATGCCGCCGACGATCGACCCGACCTGCGGGTTGCCGAGCGACGAGAAGAACGTCACGAACGGGCTCTCGCCCTCCTTGTACGCCGTGTACGGCAGGAGCAGGGAGAGCAGGATGATCGACCCGACGTAGAAGACCGCGATGCGGAACACGACGGAGTTGATGGCGCGGGGGATGACCTTCTCGGTGTTCTGCGTCTCACCGGACGCGGTGCCGACGAGCTCGATCGCCGCGTACGCGAAGACGACACCCTGGATCACGATGACCGCGGGGAGCAGCCCGTTCGGGAACAGTCCGCCGTTGTCGCCCCAGATCGAGAAGCCCGTGCGGACGGCTTCGCCGCCGGCCTCGACCGGGAACGCGAAGACGAGCCAGATGATCGCGACGACGAGGAACGCGACGAGTGCGGCGACCTTGATGAGCGCGAACCAGAACTCGAGTTCGCCGAACACCTTGACCGCGACCATGTTGGCGGCGAGCACGACGACCAGGGCGATCAACGCGAGGAGCCACTGCGGTGCGGCGGTGAACGCGGACCAGTACTGCAGGTAGATCGCGACGGCGGTGGTGTCGACGATCGAGGTCATCGCCCAGTTCAGGAAGTACATCCAGCCGGCGGCGTAGGCGAACTTCTCGCCGTAGAACTCGCGGGCGTAGGAGATGAACGACCCCGACGACGGACGGTGCAGCACGAGCTCGCCGAGGGCGCGCAGGATGAAGAACGCGAAGATGCCGCAGATCAGGTAGGTCAGCGCGAGCGCGGGGCCCGCGGTGTGGAGTCGTCCACCCGCACCGAGGAAGAGTCCGGTACCGATGGCCCCACCGATCGCGATCATCTGCAGCTGCCGGGGCTTCAGACCGTGTTGGTAGCCCTCTTGCTCGTGCGAGAAGTCGTTCGCCGGAGCACGGTTCACGCCCGTGTCGTTCTGCGCTGTCATGCGCGCCAACCTACATGCGCACGGAACCGGGGCGGCACACAAACCTCCGAACGAGCTGATCTGTAACGAGACGGTCACGATCGCGATCCCCATGTGCGTGGGCGACACGCCGACGACGGGGTACAGCGGTGCCGGGATTCCGGCGGACGTCGATTGTGATCGGGGGACAAGACACCGTTAGGTTTGAACGTCCCCACAGGCCCGATGGTCGGGGACACGACGACCAGGACGCGTCCACGGCCAGCAGCGCCGGGGCCGTACGGTCGGCCGGACCGGGACCGCCCCGAGCGTGGTCCCTGCGTGCGTGATCGCTCGCCCTGCGCCGTTGCGCGGGGCTCGACGTGGCCGCGCGCACCGTCCCGGACGACCCGTCCGCAACCACACCGTCGCCGCACGCGCGCTCGTTCGCCGTGGCGACGCGAGGAGCCCAGTTGTCCATCGCACCACCCGAGAGCCGGCACACCCCGTCGCCGGACCCCACCGGCACGTCCCCGGACCCCACCACGTCGCCGGCGGTCAGCGTCCGCGACGTCTACAAGGTGTTCGGCCGTCGACCGGCCGAGGCCGTCCGCCGCCTCGCCGCCGGTGCCACCCGCGACGAGGTCCGCGAGCAGGGATCCGCCGCGGTCATCGACGCGTCCTTCGACGTCCGACCCGGCGAGATCTTCGTCGTCATGGGGCTGTCCGGCTCCGGCAAGTCGACCCTCATCCGGATGCTCAACGGCCTGCTCGAGCCCACCGCCGGCAGCGTCGAGATCGGCGGCCGCACGGTCACCGGCGCGACGCCGAAGGGGATCCGCGACATCCGCCGGTCCAGCGTGTCGATGGTGTTCCAGCACTTCGCCCTGCTGCCGCACCGCACCGTGCTCGAGAACGTCGCGTACGGCCTCGAGGTGAACGGCGTCGACAAGACGACGCGCCTCGCGAAGGCCCGTGAGGTCATCGACCTGGTCGGCCTGGACGTCTGGGCCGACGCGAAGCCCGACGAGCTGTCCGGCGGCATGCAGCAGCGCGTCGGCATCGCCCGCGCCCTCGCCGCCGAGACCGACGTCCTGCTCATGGACGAGGCGTTCAGCGCGCTCGACCCGCTCATCCGCCGCGAGATGCAGGAGCAGCTCGTCGACCTGCAGCAGCGGCTCGGCAAGACCATCGTCTTCATCACGCACGACCTCAACGAGGCGATGTTCCTCGGCGACCGGATCGCCGTGATGCGCGACGGCCGGATCGTGCAGATCGGGTCGCCGGAGGACATCCTCACCGACCCGGCGAACGACTACGTCGCCCAGTTCGTGCAGGACGTCGACCGTGCCCGTGTGCTCACCGCCGCGAGCGTCATGGAACCGGCCCGCGCCACCGTCCCGCTGACCGTGGGTCCTCGTGGCGCACTGCGCACCATGCGCGACCTGCAGACCGCCGCGCTCTTCGTCACCGGTCGTGGCCGGAAGCTCGAGGGCTGGGTCCGCGACCGGCACGTGATGCGCCAGGTGAAGGCCGGCGACACGAACCTCGACGCGATCGTGAACACCGAGTACGCCCGGGTCGCCCCCGACACCGCGCTGACCGACCTGTTCGAGCTCGCCGTCGAGTCACCCCTGCCGATCGCCGTGGTCGACGACGAGGAGCGCCTGCTCGGCGTCGTCCCGCGTGTGACCCTGCTGGCCGCGCTCGGCAACGTGCCGACCGCGACGATGCCGATCCCGGTGCTCGAGCCGGTCACCCGCATCTCCGACTCCGACATGGACTCGACCCTCGCCGCGACCGGCGAGACGCCTGCCCACACCGGCGAGCCCGCCATCGAAGGAGACCACGCATGATCACCCCCGGTACCAACTCCTTCGGTGACTTCCACCTGCCCCTCGGCACCTGGGTCGCCGCGGTCGTCGACTGGATCACGACCTACCTGTCCGGCTTCTTCGACGTCGTCCGCTACGTGTTCACGTGGATGGACGCGTGGATGGAGTACTTCCTGTCCACCCCGCCGTTCTGGGTCGTCGTCGCGGTCCTCGTCGTGCTGGCGTTCCTGGCGAAGGGCTGGAAGCTCGCGCTCGGCGCTGCCATCGGTCTGCTGTTCATCGTCAGCGTCGGGCAGTGGACGAACGCGATGAACACGCTCGCGCTCGTCGTGGTCGCCGCCGGCCTGGCCGTCGTCCTCAGCATCCCGCTCGGGGTGTGGGCCGCCCGGTCCGACGCCGCGAGCCGGATCATCCGCCCGGTCCTGGACTTCATGCAGACGACCCCGGCGTTCGTCTACCTGATCCCGGCGCTGCTGCTGTTCCGCGTTGGTGTCGTCCCCGGCATCGTCGCGACGATCGTCTTCGCGATGGCCCCCGGCGTCCGGCTCACCGAGCTCGGCATCCGCGGCGTCCCGAGCGAGGTCGTCGAGGCCGGTGCCGCCTTCGGGTCGAGCCCGTGGCGCATCCTCCGTCAGATCCAGCTGCCGTTGGCGAAGGCCAGCATCATGGCCGGCGTCAACCAGGTCATCATGCTGTCGCTGTCGATGGTCGTCATCGCCGGCATGGTCGGCGCCGGCGGCCTCGGCGAGCAGATCGTCGCCTCGCTGAACCGCATCGACGTCGGGCTCGGGGCCGAAGCCGGCCTGTCGGTCGTGGTCCTGGCGATCCTGCTGGACCGCCTGACCGCAGCGCTCGGCGGCGACGCGAGCGGTGCCTCCCGGCCGTGGAAGCGCAAGCGCAAGCCCACCGTGACCGCGACGCCGAACGCGGCGACCGCCCAGACCGCCGCCACCACCGAGGCAGCCCCGGCCGACCGCCGGCGCGAGCCGCAGACGACCAGCGCGTGAGGAAGGACCAGACCATGAAACGAACCAAGCGAACCAAGCGCACCCTCGCGGCGGCCGTCCTCGCCGTCGCCACCGCCGTCGGCCTGTCCGCCTGCATGCCGCCCGGCTACTACGGGGCCTCCGGCACCGTCGACAACGGCGACCAGAAGTCGATGCACGTCGTCGTCTTCAACGGTTGGGACGAGGACACCGCCGCCAGCTACCTCTGGAAGTACGTGTTGGAGCAGAAGGGCTACGACGTCCAGCTCACGAACTCCGACGTCGCACCCGCCTACACCGGCCTCGCGTCCGGCGACTACGACGTGGTGTTCGACACCTGGCTGCCGAACACGCACAAGGAGTACATGGACACCTACGGCAAGGACCTGACGGACCTCGGCGCCTGGAACGAGCAGGCGTCGCTGGAACTGGCGGTGCCGAAGTACTCGGACATCGACTCGATCGACGAGCTCAAGGCGCACGCGTCCGACTTCGGCAACAAGATCATCGGCATCGAGCCGGCCGCCGGTGAGACGAAGGTCGTGTCCGACCAGGTCATCCCGCAGTACGGCCTGGACGGCATGGACTTCATCACGAGTTCGACGCCGGCGATGCTCGCCGACCTCAAGGCCTCGATCGCGAAGAAGGAGGACGTCGTCGTGACGCTGTGGCGTCCGCACTGGGCGTACGACGCCTTCCCGATCAAGGACCTGAAGGACCCGAAGGGTGCGCTCGGCAAGAACGAGGAGATCCACACGATCGCCAAGAAGGACTTCGAGCAGGACTTCCCGCAGGCGTCGAAGTGGATGGAGGACTTCTCGATGGACTCCGACACCCTCTACTCGCTCGAGAACGCGCTCGTGAACAGCGGCGCGAAGGCCAGCGAGTACCCCGCGATCACGGAGAAGTGGGCTTCCGAGCACCAGGACTTCGTCGATTCGCTCACGTCCGGCAAGTAGTCAGCAGGTCGGACAGGAGGCCCGGTGCGCGTCGTGCGCACCGGGCCTCGGTCGCGTCCTGGGCCGGTTTTCTGAACGACGCCTGTCGTTTCGTTGCTTGCATGGAGGGATGGACATCCTCCTCCGACTCCTGGTCGCGATCGGGTTCGCCCTCCTCATCACTGCCGTCGCCGCGGTCGTCCTGCACCTGGTGCTGCGAACGGTCGCGCGACGGGAACGGTGGGCCGGCGTGCTCTCGCGCCGGGCGAAGCACCCGTTCCGCACCACCCTGCTCGTGGTCCTGCTCTGGATCGCGTTCACCTCGAGCGTCCCGCGCGACGCCGACGCGTACCCGTGGCGCGACGAGGTCGTGCACGGGTTCCTCATCGTCACGATCGCGGTGGGCTGCTGGCTGGCGTGCCAGATCGCGATCTTCCTCGAGGACCTCGGCCTGCACCGGTTCCGCATCGACGTCCCCGACAACCGGCAGGCCCGCCGCATCCGCACGCAGGTCCTCATCATCCGGCGGCTGACCGTCGCCGTGCTCGTCATCATCGCCGTCGGCGCGATCCTGCTCACCTTCGACGGGGTCGAGGCGGCGGGCGCGAGCGTGCTCGCGAGCGCCGGACTCATCTCGGTCGTCGCGGGTCTCGCGGCGCAGTCGACGCTCGGCAACGTCTTCGCGGGCATGCAGCTCGCGTTCTCCGGGTCGATCCGCGTCGACGACGTCGTCGTGGTCGAGCAGCAGTGGGGGCGGATCGAGGAGATCACCCTGACCTACGTGGTCGTGCACCTGTGGGACGACCGGCGCTTCGTGCTGCCGTCGACGTACTTCACGAGCACCCCGTTCGAGAACTGGACGCGCACGAACAGCGAACTGCTCGGTGCCGTCGAGATGGACCTGGACTGGCGGGTCCGTCCGGGGGAGATGCGCGAGGAACTCGACCGGATCCTCGACCGCACCGAGCTGTGGGACCGCCGCGTCAAGGTGCTGCAGGTCACCGATGCCGTGCAGGGGTACGTGCGGGTGCGGGTCCTCGCGACGTCGCACGACGCCCCGTCGCTGTTCGACCTGCGCTGCTACATCCGCGAGGAACTCGTCGAGTGGATCCAGCGCACCCACCCCGACGCCCTGCCGGTCCAGCGCGTGCTCATGGTCGACGAGACCGCACCGCGGCGGCGCACGGCGTCGACCGCTGCCGACTCGGCGCTGTTCGCGCCGGGGCAGGAGGACCGCGCGGCACTCTTCACCGGTCCGATCCAGACGTCCGACATCCCGCCTGCGGAGCGCTGACGGGCTCCGGACCCGACACGGGACGGACGGGAGGCCCGGTGCCAGCTGGCACCGGGCCTCCCGTCCGTCGTGTGGTCGCGGCCCGGAGCTACGGCTGGCGCGCCTTGACGGCGCGGTCGTCCTCGACCACCGTGCCGATCGCCACGATCGTGGTCGCGATCCACGCGACCCACGTCAGGGCGAGCCGCCAGTCGCGGGGTCCCTGGCGGGTGGTCTGGAGCACGCTGTAGCCGCTGATGAGCGAACTCCACACCGCACCGTTGAACATGAACTTGCGCACAGAGGCCTCCTGTCGTCGTACTGCCAACGCTACCGGTCAGTACATTGGAGCGCCGCCGGACACCCTGCCCGGCGCACTCGTGGAGGAACGCCCGTGCGTCAGGCCGTCATCGGAGCAGTGCTGCTCGTCATCGGCGCGGTGTGCGTCGCGCTCGGCCTGCTGCCGCTCGACGACCTCGGGGTCCTGGCCGAACGGGTCCTGCCTGTCCTCGGGTTCGTCCTCGGGCTGACGATCGTCGCCGAGCTCGCCGCGGACGCCGGGGTGTTCGACCGGCTCGCCGACGTCGCGGCACGTGTCGGCGGCGGACGCACCATCGGGCTGTGGGGCGCGGTCGTGGTCCTCGCCGTGCTCTGCACCGTGTTCCTGTCGATCGACACGACCGCGGTGCTGCTCACCCCGATCGTGATCTCACTGGCGCGCCGGGTCGGGCTGCCGCCGATGCCGTTCGCGCTCACCACCGTCTGGCTCGCGAACACCGCGTCCCTGCTGCTGCCGGTGTCGAACCTGACGAACCTGCTCGCCGTCGACCGGATGGGCCTCGGCGGCCCGCTGCCCTTCGCCGGGCTGATGGCCTGGCCGG
Source organism: Curtobacterium sp. 18060 (assembly GCF_902706105.1). Taxonomy (NCBI): domain Bacteria; kingdom Bacillati; phylum Actinomycetota; class Actinomycetes; order Micrococcales; family Microbacteriaceae; genus Curtobacterium; species Curtobacterium sp. 18060. The sequence goes on from NZ_CACSJV010000054.1 coordinate 17,864, forward strand.
CCGTCGCCGGGGTCGTCGTGCCGTGCGCCGTCCTGCTCGTGGTGTTCCGCGGCAAGCTCTTCGGGCGCTACACGCCGGTGTCGGTGCGCCGTCCGTCCGACCCGGTGTCGTTCTGGGCGGCGTCCGCTGTGCTCGTCGCGCTCGTGGTGGCGCTGACCGCCGGGGTGACGGTCTGGATCGCGGCCGTCGCCGGTGCCCTCGTGCTCGTCGTGGTCGCGGCGTTCCGGTCGCCCGCCGAGCTCCGGCCGTCGCGGGTGCCGTGGTCGACGCTGCTGTTCGCCGCCGGGCTCTTCGTCGTGGTCGAGACCCTGCACAGCACCGGGCTCACCGACCCGATCGTGCGGGCGCTCGGCGACGGCACCGGCACCGGGCCGCTCCTGCTGCTCGGCGCCGGGGGAGCGGTGGCGGCGAACGCGATCGACAACCTGCCCGCGTACCTGGTGCTCGAGCCCGCTGCCGGTCACGAGGCCGTGCGGTACGCGGCGCTCCTCATCGGCGTGAACGCCGGGTGCCTGGTGACGCCGTGGGCCTCCCTCGCCACCCTGCTGTGGCACGCACGGCTGTCGGCCGAGGGCGTGCACCTGTCGTGGGGCAAGTACATGCTGCTCGGGTGCATCGCGGCTCCGCTCACCGTGGTCGCCGGGGTGCTCGCGCTGGCGTTCTGACGTGGGGCCGCTGGGGTGCTCGCGCTCCGACGCGCGGTCGCACCGTGCGTGCTCGGTCGTTCGGTGCCGTGCCGGCAGCCTGGTGCGGGTTTGTGGCGGGGCACGGTGCGGACAGTCGCGCACCGCCCGAACAAGCTCGCACCGTGCGCGCGCTGTGTGGCGTACGGGTTCTCGGCGTCGCACCGTGCGTGCTCGGTCGTTCGGTGCGGTGTCGGCAGCCTGGTGCGAGTTTGTGGCGGGGCACGGTGCGGTCAGTCGCGCACCGCCCGAACAAGCTCGCACCGTGCGAAGCCCGCGGCGGTCAGAGCCAGTCGCGGGCCTTGAAGACGCGGTAGAGCACGAGCGACGACGCGACGATGAGCGCGAGCGAGACGTACAACCCGCTCCACGCACCCTCGCCCGGGAACGTCACGTTCTGCCCGAAGAAGCCGGTGATGGCGGTGGGGATCGCGATGATCGCGGCCCAGCTCGTCACCTTCTTCATCACGGTGTTCTGCCGGTTCGACGCCAGGTTGAGGTTCGTGTCGAGGACACTCGAGACGGCGTCGCGCAGTTGCTCGACGGAGTCCGAGATCGACACCAGGTGGTCCTCGACGTCGCGGAAGTACGGCCGGATGCCGTCCGAGATGGTCTCCGCGTCGCCGTGCAGCAGCGATGCGACGCTGTCGCGGGTCGGGACGACGAGCCGCCGCAGCACGCCGAGGGCCTTGCGGAGGCGGAACGACCGGCGTTGGATCTGCTGTTCGCGGGCGTTGCCCCGCTCGAACAGGTCGTCCTCGAGGTCGTCGATCCGTCGCTCGATGTCCTCCACGGTCTCGGTGGCGTGGTCGACGACGGCGTCGAGCAACGCCCAGACGAGCCACGGCACACCGTGCTCGGCCACGTCCGCGTTCGCGTCGAGCCGGTGCTCCATCGCGGCGGTGTCGACGTCGGCCCCGTGGATGGTGACGAGGGCGTGCTCGGTGACGAACGCCTTCACCTCGTGGGTGACGAGCTCACCGTCCTCGCCGAGACCGCCGACGTCGTAGACCACGAGGAACAGGCTGTCGCGGTACCGGTCGAGCTTCGGGCGCTGGCCCTGCTCGACGGCGTCCTCGACGGCGAGGGCGTGGATGCCGAGCTCCTGTTCGACCTGCACGAGGTCGTCGTGCACGGGGTCGGTGTAGTCGACCCAGACGAAGGTGTCCGCGTCGGCGACGAGGTCCGAGACCCGGTCGACCGGGAAGTCCCGTTCCGCCGCGTCGCCGTTCCGCCACGCCCGTGTCCTGACCATGCGCGTCAGCCTAGTGAGACGGCCGGCCCGGGGATCCCAGGCCGGCCGTCGTCGCGTGCGGTGGTGCGTCAGTAGGCGGAGACGAGCTTCCCGTCCTCGACCTTCAGGTACTGGTACACATCGAAGCTGTCCTCGCCGTGCTCTTTGTCCCCGAAGTACGAGGTGTAGTCGTACTCGACGACACCGTCCTTCGTGCTCTGCACCATGACCGTGCCCGAACCGGAGGCCTCGACCTCGACCTCGGGCATCGTCGTGACGTCGTAGCGCACGGCACCATCAGCGTCGTACGGGCCGTACCAGGGGCACCCGCTCAGCGCGCTGAGGTCGGTCTTCGTGGCGCAGTCGTCGATCAGGTCGGTCACGTACTGCTCGGCGTCCTGCTGCAGCGCCTTCGTGGCGGTGGGGGTGAAGTCGACGTACCCGGACGACGTCGCGCCGACCGACACCTGCTCGGTGCCGCCGGTGAAGTACTTCGTCCCGCCGACCTGCACCTCGTAGGTGCCGGGGTAGGCGAGCGAGGTGAACCGGCCGTCGCTGATCTCGCCGATCTCCTTGCCGCCGACCGTGACCGGGGCGCCCTCGAGCACCTCGGACGCGGTCAGGGTGACGGTCTGGGCGAGCGGCTCGGTGACGCGCCACTCGTCCTTCACCAGGAACGAGGTGCCGGTGCGCCGGAGGCTGACCTGGCCGGAGCGGTTCTTGCCGTCCTGGGTGTAGCTGACGGTGGCGAGGGCGCTGTCACCGCTCGTCGAGACGCGGCCGACGCGGATGTCCGACGGTCGGTCCTTCGCGCTCTTCAGCACCGCGGTGTCGAGCATGGCGGCGTCGGACGGCACCTCGCTGAGTCGGGCGGCGGTGTCGGCGTCCCCGCTCGCGATGGCCTGCACGTAGGACTTCACGGTCGGCGCCGGGCCCCACACGTTGGCACGGAGCACACCGGTGGTGACGGCTCCCGCGATGACGACGACGACCACGGCGCCGCCAGCGATGAGCGAGCGGACCAGGACCTTCTTGGCGCGCGGCGACATCGGAGCGGGCGTGGGAGCGCCGCCGCCGACGAAGGGCTGTTCCGGCTGACCGGGGTGGCCGACGCCGGGCGTCGCCGCCCACGCTGCTGCCGCCGGGTCGCCCGCGGGCGCCGCCGACGGGAACGCCGGGTCGGCCGACGGGAACGCAGGGTCGGCCGGCGGGAACGCCGGGTCGGCCGGCGGGAACGCCGGAGTCGCTGCCGGGAAGGTCGGTGCGGCCGCCGGGCGCGGGTCCGCTCCGACGAGGCGCGAGGTCCGCAGCACGACGCCACCGCCGAGGCGGGGGAGCAGCACGGGCGCGAGGTACCGTGCCACGGCCTCGATCGCGCCGCCCCACAGCGCGAACACGAGCGGCGTCCACGGTGCGATCCCGATCGAACCGGTCCCGCTGACGGCGCTGATGCCCGTCGCCTGGTAGGACACCAGGCCGGTGCCGAGCACGAAGAGCAGGAGCCCGAGGGCGAACCAGACGACCGGGGTCACGACCCAGTCCAGCGTGGTGCGGAACCGGTCGTTGCGGCGGACGGCGAGTGCGAGGCCCGCGACGACCGAGGTCACGAGGACGAGCAGGACGACGAGCCAGGTCCAGCCGCCGGCACCGCCGAAGACCGACGCCGTGCTGCCCGCCGACCCGAAGCCGGACAGCCCGACGCCGCCGAAGAAGCCGAGGGCGGTGAGGCCGACCGCGACGTTGCCGACGAGCACCGGCAGCGCTGCGCCCCACGAGGGCTGTGCGACCAGGGCGACGACGATGACGACGACCGTCACCAGCACGACGAGCACCGTGAGCTGCGACGCCGCGACGCGCAGCGTGCCGAGGACGCGACCGGCGAACACGTTCCGGCCGAGCAGGGCCGACGGGCGTGCGAGCACCGCGGCGAGTGCGCCGATCACGAAGGCGCCGAGGATGCTGCCGAGGCCGACCGCGTGCACGGGGTCGATGGAGGCGCCGGAGACGGCGGGGAACCGGATGGCGAGGATGCCCGCGGCGGCGTTGGTCAGCACCGTGGTCACCAGCCCGGACAGGACGGCGGTCAGCAGGACCGGGGTGCGCCCGAGGCCGCGGGTGCGGATGCGACGGGTGAGCACGACGGCCAGCACGACCTGCGCGGCGAGCACGAGCGCCGGGACGACCGCGAGCGCGCCCGACCCCGACCCGAGGAAGCCGATCGAGCCGGACAGGTGCAGGCGGCCGAGGTCGGCGAGGGCGACGAGCTGGGCGGGGGTGCCGAGCAGGACGCTGACCCCGGACAGCAGCGACTGGACGTCGGGGGTGCTCCCGGCGCCGAGGTCGGTCCCGGTGCCGGTCGACCCCGACCCGACGGAACCGGATCCGCCCGCTGCCAGCACGGCGACGGTGAGGAGCAGTGAAATCGCAGCGACCACGTAGGCGGCGACCCAGCCGCCGACGGCGGCGAGCACGGCGGCCAGCCAGTCACGGCCGGACACGGACCGCAGCAGGCGACCGAACGCATCCGACGACTGCGGGCCCTGTCTATTATACACATCTCCGAGCCCACGAGACGTAGAGGAATCTCGTATGCCGTCTTCTGCTTGAAAAAAAAAAAAAAATAAAGAAA
>NZ_CACSJV010000055.1:0-22007 GCF_902706105.1 Curtobacterium sp. 18060
GGGCGGGTGCGACCCATGTCCCTTCTTGACCGCGTACCCGCCCGCGAAGATCGATCGAGCGGCACCCACGTTCGTTGCACGTCGCCGGGCGATCGACGACGTTCGATCGCGCGTGCCCTTGCAGATGGTCGCCTGCGCCTCATGGCTGGCTGAGGAGATGGAAGCGGCCGGTCTCTCAGATGTGACCACCGTCACGAATTCGGTTGATCCGCGGTTCTGGACCATGGCGTGGGAGCAGCGTCCGGTCGATCACCTCTCCACTCCGGCACGGTTCCTCTTCATATGCCGAGACCTTCGTGACGCAGCGAAGGTCGACTGGAGCCTGTTGGAGGAGATCGCGCGGATAGCCCCCGGAAGGCTGACGATCGTCGGCGACAATGCGCCGTCCCCCATCCCGAACGCCACCATGGTCGGAGCGATCACCGATCGCAGTGAGATGTACCGCCTCATGCGTGACCACTCTCACCTCGTGTTCTCGTCGACCGTCGACTACTACCCGTTGACCATCGTCGAAGCGCTCACGGCTGGCATGTCGGTTATCGCAGCGGAGTCCAGAGCCGCTCGCGAGTTCGGGTGGTCGTCGAACGTGACGGTTGTGGACGAACGTCGTCGATGGGCAGACGCCATCGCGTCGGCCGTCCCCAGCAACCCGGCGTCGTCGACCGAGCTCGCTGGCTTCTCCCCCGACAGGATGATCGACGAGTACGTCGACGTCTACCGGAGAGTGCTCGCCGCATGAGCAACGGTTACCGAGCCTTCGTGAGCCTCCTGACCACTGCGTTCGTGCTCCTCGAGCACTTCCAGGTCGGCAAGGTCGGCGACTACCCGATCACGATGGGGCTGTTCCTCGGGATACTGCTCGTCATCAGCGTCAGCACCAGGTTGGCGATGAGCAACGTCATCATCGCCCTGGGGATCGCCGTGGTCCCGAACGCGTTGGTGCAGATCGCTGCTCCTTCGACGCGTGAAGGTTCGTCGTCCTTCTTCCAGACCTTGGCTCTGTTCGTGTTCGCGGCCGTCGTCATCGGACAGTGCAGACGGGGCACCATCCGGACGGCAGCAGTCCCGGCCATGCTGCGCGGGGCATTCTTCGCTCTGGTCATCGTCGTCGCGCTCTGCGTGCTCCAGGTGGCGACTGGCGCACGAGGATCAGTCCAGTGGTTCAATCCGTTCGGGGAACACCAGTACCTCTACGAGTACGACCCACACCTCGAGTTCAATCCGATCCCGCGCGCCGCCGGCTTCTACCTCGAGCCGTCGTACGCCGCGTTCGTCATCGGCTCCCTTGCCGTCGCGCTGCTGGCGCAGGGGTACCGGAAGGCCCCGGTCTGGGTACTCGCCGGCGCAGGTCTCCTCGCTGTGCGGTCCGCAACCGGGTTGATCCTCTTCGGCGTGGTGGCCCTGATGGTCATCTTCGTCGGGAAGAGCCGCCTGAAGGTCGTTGCACTGATCGTCCTGGCGGTGCTGACGTCACTCGCGCTGCCCTACTTGTCGGGGAGGTTGGACTCGACCTTCACCACCGGGTCGAGCGCCTACTACCGCTTGATCGGCCCGCTGCAGATCCTCGGTGACACGCTCGTGCACTTCCCGCTCGGGCATCCGTACGGCTCGCTCCGGAACACCGTCGCGGACTACGGCATCCTCAACGGCGCGGCTGCGGGCGACTCCCTCGACAACGGCTTCTACGTGATCGTCTTCTACTTCGGTTGGCTCGGTCTCATCGCAACGATCGCCTTGGCGTCATGGGCGCTCGTCGGCTTGGCGCTTGGACTGCGAACCGGGTCGGTCGCGCAGGCGGTACTCCCGTTCTGGGCGGTCGGGAGTCTTCTCTTCTCAGGTGGCATCATGTTGCCGGAGTACGTATTCACCCTTTGGTTGGTCTTCGCCACCCGGCACGAACGCCGATTCGTGATCCCTGGAGAGAGCGGTTCTGCATTTGCCCCCGAAGCTGTCGATCATCACCGTGACGTTCCAGGACGACGAAGGCCTGCGGCGGACGGTCGCTTCGTTGGAGACCCTGCTCCACGAGTCGGGTGATAGTTGTGAGCTCATCATCGTCGACGGCGGGATGTCCCCCGGTACAGCTCGGCTCGTGGCGGATCTCGGACGATCGGTTCGGCTGATCTCTGAGCCCGACACCGGCATCTATGACGCGATGAACAAGGGCATGGCCGCGGCAAGCGGCGACCACCTCTGGTTCCTCAACGGCGGCGACGAGAGCCTCGTCCGATGGTCGCAACTGTCCGCGGTCCTCGACGCGCACGAGGATGCGGTGGTCCTCGGGGACTTCGTCCTAGCAGCAGCCACTCGGGACCAGACCCGCGCGTCTCGACCCGCTCGTTCGATGTGGCACGCCCTGCCGACTTCGCACCAAGCTATCTTCTACCCCCGAGCGGCGATCACGGGTCGCTACGACCAGAGCTTCCGGGTAGCCGCCGATTACGACTTCACCGCGAGGCTGTATGCCTCGGGAGTCCCATTCGTCGTCGAGCACATCGTGGTCGCTCGCTTCCACCTCGATGGAACGTCCACGCAGCACGGCAGACTGATCGGCGCCGAAGCACGGCGGGTCCAGCGCGAGACGTTGTCCGTGCACCCCGCTGTGTCCGTCGTGAGCGGGCTCCGTCATCGCGCGGCACGCAGGTATCGGTCCATGCTCTCGAGAGGACACTGATGTCGTTCTACGACAGCGTCACCGCCAAGCAGGAGGAAGCCGCCCTGTTCGGCGGACACCCGTGGCTCCTGCAGCCCAGCTACTGGGCGCTACGGGTGTATCGGTTCGGCAGGTACACGCTGCAGGTCAGGGGCATCCGAGGGAAGTTCCTCCACGCATTGTCCTTCGCGCTTTACAGCGTGGTTCGACTGGTGACCGGGATCGACATCCCCCGGACGGTCGAGATCGGTCCACGATTGATGATCCACCACTTCGGCGGAATCATCGTCCATCCGCAGACGCGGATCGGGGCTGACTGTGTGCTGCGGCACGGAGTCACGATCGGAGAACGCCGTGAAGGCGGCGGGGTACCGGTCATCGGGGACAGCGTGACCTTCGGCGCGTACACCCAGGTGTTCGGGCCGATCCGGGTCGGTTCCGGGGCGACGCTCGGTGCGATGGCGGTCGTGGTCGACGACGTGGAGCCTGGAGCGACAGTCATCGGCGCCCCGGCGAGGCCTGTGGGCATGCGAGATGCCTAGGGTGTCGGTGATCATGCCCGCATGGAATGCGGAGCGGACGATCACGACAGCGCTCCGGTCGACGCTCAGCGCGATGCCGAGCGACGCAGAGGTCCTGGTGTACGACGATGCGAGCACGGACGGAACCCGCCGCGTCGTCGAGCGTTTCGCCGACCGCTCGCGACGTGTGTCGCTGATCGAAGGAGCGACCAACGTCGGTGCGGGAGAGGCTCGCAACCGGCTGCTAGCCCGATCGGACAGCGAGTTCGTCGCCGCGATGGACGCTGATGACGTGTGCCTGCCCAACCGGTTCCTCGGGCACCGCCGTCAGCTCTCGGACGCTGACATCGTGTTCGCCCCGATCGCACGATTCGGTCAGACGTGGCGCGTGCACATCCCTCGACCTGCATCGTTGTCACCAGCGGCGATGCCACTGGCGCTCCTCGCACTGAACCCGGTGCCGCAGTCGACGATGATTGCTCGACGGGATTCGCTTGACGGGGCCGCGACGTACCGGCCCGGCCATGCCGAGGACTACGAGCTCTGGATGCGACTGGCTGCATCCGGCGTTCGCATCTCGTTCACCTCCGTGCCGACGGTTGCGTACCGCCATCACCCGGAGCAGGCAACCTCGCAACCGGGCTACGCCGGGCAGGTGCGTGACAACAGAGACCTCGCCGCGTCGTACCTCGCGCTCGCGGAGTCGGTGCTCGGCGTCGACGTGGGCGACACGAGCACCGACGAGCTGCGTGCGAGGCTCGAACGCCACATCGACGACGTGACGAGCAGGCGAGACCGCAGTCACCTCCGGCGGCTGGTGCGTTCGCCGTGGAGTTTCCCGCTCAGGACCGCCAGAGGAGCGAGCTCACAGGAATCGGACCGCCAATAGGGCTGCCAGGACTGCCCACTCCACGACGATCTGCGCAACGGCGTACCTGAGCGATATCGGCAGGAGCGAACGATGGAGCGTCGCCAGAGCAAGACCCTGGACGAGCGCACCGACTGCCAAGCCGATCAACGCGCCGTTGGTGCTGTAGAGCAGTCCGAGAACGATGGCGAGCAGTGGCACGAGCATGAGGACGGCCAGGTTGAGGAGCGAGTGCCGGAGTTCCGCTTTGATCTGGAGCTTCCACGACATGAAGGAACTCAAGGTAAGGGATGGCAGTAGCAGCGCCATCGAGGAGATCATGAGCGCGACATGCACCCAGCCAGGGCCGAAGAAGACCTTCTCCAGGATCGGTGCGCCCACCGACAACACGATGGCTGCGACGAAGGTGACGACGTGGAGTGCTTGCCAGACTCGTTTGTCGAACGTGCCGTCGTCTCCGGGGAGCGCGGCACGGCGAGCCATGCGCTCAACGATCGCCCCACCGAGGGACAGCTGGACCTGAGTGACCGGCGTGACGATCAACTGGTATGAGCGTGCGTACGCTGCTGCCGCTCCGACCGGGAGTATGAGCGGCAACGTGCCCGAATCGATCGCTCGGCTCGCGTAGGAAGCAACGTTCAGCGGCAGCACCTTGAGGCCGTACCGGAACGGGTTCGGCGCAGGGACGGCCATTTCGGATGAGGAGCTGCTTGCGCGTCCCTGGAGGGCCCGTTGGCGACCGCGAGCTGAGAGCGTCAGCGTCAACAGGAGACGGACCACGGAGGTGAGAGCGAGTTGGACGCAGAGCACGGTCACGGATTGGATCTGTGCCGCGAGGAGGATCGCGGCCGCGAAGCCGGCGACTGTTGCGCCCACGTCGGTAAGAGCGACAGTCGGGTAGCGGCGATGCACCATGAGTTCGCCGCGAAGCGGCTGGATGAGCGACTGGGCGACGAGCCCCGCGACCAAGATCAGCACGTCGAAGACCCGGGGAGGCCCCGTCGGGAGGTTCAAGAACGAAAGGACGAACAACGCTGCGGTCAGCGCAACACCACCTGCGGTCGCGCTCACCGCCGAACTGGACCACGCCGCTCGTCGGAGCGGGCCGGAGACCCCGTGTACGAGCAGGAAACCCATGGCTGAGAAGTCCGTGGCCAGCGCGGCCATCGTGTAGACGAACACGAAGACGGCGAACTGCGCGTAGCTCGCGGGCCCGAGCTCGCGCGAGAGCACGGCGAAGGCAGCCAACGACGCGACCAAGGAAAGCGCCTGGCTCGCCGGGAGCCACCCGAGCGACAGGGACGTGCCGAATCGTCTCATGCGTTCGGCACGGAGACCCATCCAGTGCGCCGCAGGTTTCCCGGGCGATCGAAGAACCACGTGCTCGGGGCCGCGACCGGAACGTGGGAAGCGAGTTCAGCGGCCCACCACGAGAAGGTGCTGTTCGGTATGACCAGGGCGCTGGCGCGCGACATTGCCACGAGCGTGTCGAGCGGCGATTCGATGTCTTCGGGTCCAATGATGTTGCTGCGAGGGACGTCGAACTCGCGCTCGACCGCGGCGGGGTCATCGGTGAAGATGATGCTCTCGTCGATTGAGATCCCGAGCGCACGGCACGCGTCGTCGTAGTAGCGCCGGGAGAGCGTGCCGAAGGTGCGCTGCGCGGCAGGAGAAGTCGTGTAGTCGCCACGGCGGACGTGCAGAACGGCTCGGTTCTCTGAAGCAGGTGCCGCCGAGACAGCGTTCCGGTACGCAGCGAGGAGGGCAGTGGTTGCGTCCGTCGGCAGAGCGAGTGATGCCGCATCCTGGAAGAACCCGATGTTGAACGTGCCGAGGCGGAAGGCGGAGGGCAGAGTCTCGGGGTCGCTGAATACCGTCGTCAGCGAACGATCGCGGGTCTTCGATCGGCGACGGCCCCTCCAGTCGTACGGCTGACCGAGCCGGAAGTCCTCTCCCGAGCTTGTCAGCGCTGAAGAAGGGAGCAGAGCACCGAGCTCGAACTGCCGGAGACGGTCGCGACCGAAACTGCTCCCTGAGACCAGGAGGGTTGTGGGATTTTCGGACAGGGTCAGGCCGGCGTTCAACTGGAAGAGCTGGTTGCCGAGGCCCCCCTGTGCCCACAGGACGGAAGCGTCCCTCAGTCGAGTCGCCAAGAGATCATTCCTTCATCATCGCATCGGTCTGGTTCCGTTGGCACCGCATCCCAGCCAGAGTTGACAGGAGTCATCGATCTCCGAAGCGCACACCTGTCACCCGCGCGGGGTTTCCTTCGAGGACGCTGTTCGCTGGACTCGTCCCGGAGACCAGTGACATCGGCTTCACGAGGCACGACTCGCCGAGTCGCGTGCCACCGAGCACCATGCAGCGCGAAGTGATCCAGGTGCCGGCTCCGATCTCGATCGGGCGCGTGATCAACGCCATGTCGGTGCGGTGGGCATGGCTCCCGGTCGTGAGGAACGCTTCCTGCGAGATGACGACGTCGTTCTCGACCCGGATGTGGTCCTGATTGTGGAACCACACACCTTCGCCGATCCAGCAGTCGTCGCCGATGTGGAGCTTCCACGGGAAACGGACACGCATCCGCGGTCGCATGATGACGCGGACCCCGATCTCCGCGCCGAACAGCCGCAGGACCTTCGCTCGGAGCGAGGAGCTGATTTGCCAGGGATTGGTCACGAACAGCAGCTCGGCAACGGCCCACAGGTACACCGTCCTCTTGCTCCGGTTCCATGACGTCCGTTCGCCCGGAGCTGACTTCAGCGGAATGACGGGCACTCTCGCGTCCGACATCATGGCCCCCGCCTCTCTGCGCGCCCGAGTACGCGTCGCGCCGATGCTACCGGCTGGCGGGCGACCCGGCGGTGTCGCAGGTGCGTCGACGCCGGATCAGAATCCCTTGCAACTGTTATGGTCGCCCAATGCGGCGCGGGGCAGTTCTCATGGTGGGCCTGAACTTCCCCCCGGAGCCCGCCGGGATCGCTCCTTACAGCGGAGGGCTCGTGAGCGGGTTGACGGCGTCCGGTGTCGACGTCAGCGTCATCACGACCTTTCCGCACTACCCGGCCTGGAGCTTCGGAGACGCACGTCCACCGTCGTCTGCAGTGACGACCGAGGCTGGCTGTGCGGTGCACAGACTCCGCCATCGGCTCCCGGCCCGGCCCGGTGGTGTGAGCAGACTGCTGTCCGAGCTGAGCTTCGGGTTACACGCCGTTTTCCACCGCTGGCCGCGGCACGACGTCCTCGTTCTCGTGTCTCCCGCTCTGTTCAGTTCGGCGATCGCTCTTATGCGTGCCCGCTTGTTCTCGCGAGGAACCCCCGTCGTGACATGGGTCCAGGACATCTACTCGCTCGGCCTCCGTGAGACAGGATCAGGTACCGGGGCGGCTGAGCGCTTCGTCGCGGCCATCGAGCGCTGGGTCCTCAAACGGTCATCGACAGTCGTGGTCATCCACGACCGGTTCATGGAGACGGTCGTCGAAGAGTTCGGCGTGCCGGCGTCGCGAGTGACCGTCATGCGGAACTGGACCCACGTCGAGCCGCCCGAGTTCGTCGACCGAGTCGGGGTTCGTGCGTCGCTCGGCTGGGCACCGGACGAGACGATCGTCCTGCACGCGGGGAACATTGGAGTGAAGCAGGGCCTGGGCAACGTCGTCGAAGCAGCCCGCTCCGTTCAGGACAGAGGTCTTCCCATCCGCTTCGTCCTCCTCGGTGACGGAAACCAACGAGATTCCTTGCAGCAGCAGGCGGCTGGGATCGACAGCCTGCAGTTCCTGGCGCCGCTCCCTGACGAGAAATTCGCCGCTGCACTCAACTCCGCAGACGTTCTCCTGGTCAATGAGGCACCCGGCATCTCCGGCATGGCTGTCCCCAGCAAGCTGACCACCTACTTCGCGACCGGCGTTCCGGTGCTCGCTGCGTCGGACGAGGGGAGCGTCACTCGAGCCGAGGTGCTCGCTGCGAACGCAGGGATCGTTGTCGGTGCGGGCAGGCCGACTCAGCTCGTGGACGGCGTGCTCTCGCTCATCGGAGACCCGACTGCGCGGGAGCGGTACGGAAGGGACGCTCGGAATTACCGAGCGGCTCACCTCACCGCGGCTGCTGCGATCGATCGATTCAAAAGTATTCTTCATGTGCTCCTCCCAGACCGGTTCGAATCCGGTTCTGCCGACAAGACAGGGACCAATTGACGAAGCGCGCGCTCATCACGGGCATCACCGGACAGGACGGCTCGTACCTGGCCGAGCTGCTGCTCCGCAAGGGGTACGAGGTGCATGGCCTGATCCGTCGCGCCTCGACGTTCAACACGTCGCGGATCGACCACCTCTACGTCGACCCGCACGAGTCGGGTGCGAAGCTGTTCCTGCACTACGGGGACCTCGGCGACGGTGCACGACTCGTCAGCCTCCTCAGCGAACTGAAGCCGGACGAGGTCTACAACCTCGCGGCGCAATCACACGTGCGGGTGTCGTTCGACGAGCCGGAACACACCGGTGACGTGACGGGTGTGGGCACGATGCGCATGCTCGAGGCGGTCCGGGTGTCCGGCATCCACACGCGCTTCTACCAGGCGTCCTCGTCCGAGATGTTCGGGGCGACCCCGCCGCCGCAGAACGAGGAGACGCCGTTCTGGCCTCGCTCCCCGTACGGCGCAGCGAAGGTCTACAGCTACTGGGTGACCCGGAACTACCGCGAGGCGTACGGCATGTTCGCGGTGAACGGCATCCTGTTCAACCACGAGTCGCCGCGACGTGGTGAGACGTTCGTCACCCGGAAGATCACCCGTGCAGTCGCGCGGATCAGGGCCGGCCTCGAGGACCACGTGTACCTCGGCAACCTCGACTCCGTCCGCGACTGGGGGTACGCCGCCGAGTACGTCGAGGGCATGTGGCGGATGCTGCAGGTCGACGAGCCGGACGACTTCGTCCTGGCGACCGGCGGTGACTTCACGGTCAAGGACTTCCTGACGACCGCGTTCTCCCACGCAGGCCTGAACTGGGAAGACCACGTGCGCTTCGACGAGCGGTACCTGCGACCGAGCGAGGTGGATGCGCTGGTCGGTGACGCGTCGAAGGCCAAGGAGAAGCTCGGCTGGGAGGCGACGGTCGACACCGCCGAACTGGCGAGGATCATGGTGGACGCGGACATCGCCGCCCTCGAGCACGAGGGCAGCCCGTGGATCGACACCGTCCGACTCGAGAGCTGGGGATCCTGATGACCACGACCGACTTCACTCCCGGTCCGATTAACCGCGCGGACCGCGTCTACGTCGCGGGACACCGCGGTTTGGTGGGCTCGGCGGTCTGGCGCAAGCTCGAGTCGGAGGGCTTCACCGACCTGGTCGGGCGGAGCTCCTCCGAGCTGGATCTGAAGGACCGCGGCGCCGTGTTCGCCTTCTTCGCCGAGCAGCAGCCAAAGCACGTCGTGCTGGCGGCAGCCAAGGTCGGCGGGATCATGGCGAACAACACCTACCCGCACGACTTCCTGAGCGAGAACCTGCAGATCCAGGTCAACGTGATGGACGCGGCTGTTGAGCACGGCGTCGAGCGGCTCGTCTTCCTCGGGTCGTCGTGCATCTACCCGAAGATGGCCGAACAGCCGATCCACGAGGACGCGCTCCTCACCGGGCACCTCGAGCCCACCAACGACGCGTACGCGATCGCCAAGATCGCTGGCATCCTGCAGGTGCAGGCCGTCCGGCGGCAATTCGGGCGCCCGTGGATCTCGGCCATGCCGACGAACCTCTACGGCCCGGGCGACAACTTCTCGCCCACCGGTTCGCACGTCCTGCCGGCCCTCATCCGCCGGTACGACGAAGCGGCACGAACGGGTGCGGCGCGCGTCGAGAACTGGGGGACGGGCTCGCCCCGTCGGGAGTTCCTGCACGTCGACGACATGGCGGCGGCGGTCTTCCACCTGATGGAGCACTACGACGGTCCGGACCAGGTCAACGTCGGGACCGGGTCCGACGTCACCATCAAGGAGATCGCCGAGACGATCGGCAGGATCGTCGGCTTCGAAGGCGAGACGGTCTGGGACACCACCAAGCCGGACGGCACGCCGCAGAAGCTGCTCGACGTATCCAAGCTCGCGGATGCCGGCTGGACTGCGCAGATCGGCCTCGAGGACGGTCTGCGGAGCACCATCGACTGGTACCGCGAACACGTGGACACCGTGCGTCAGTGACGTGGGCTGGACACGGGGAACCGTAGGATCGCGTCATGTCCGACCTGCCCGAGTCGCGACGCACTGCAGCACACCGGGGATCCAGGGCCCGGATCGTCTTGTGGATCGTCCTCGCCCTCGTCCTGCTGCTCATCCTCGCCGTCGCCTGGGTGGGAGTGCGTGGTGCGCTCGCGAAGGGACACCTCGAACGAGCGGTCGGTGACGTCGACACACTGCGCTCCCAACTCACCGGTGGCGACACCGCCGCCGCGCAGAAGACCGCGAAGCACCTGGAGCGTGAAGCGGGGGCAGCTCGTTCGTTGACGGGTGATCCGATCTGGGGGGCCTCGCAGAACGTCCCGTTCTTCGGGGCCAACCTGCGTGCAGTCCGCCAGGTCTCCGTCGTCGTGGACGATGTTGCCCGGAACGCGGTGACCCCGGTCGCCGACGTCATCGGCGGTCTCGGAACCGACTCGTTCGCGCCGAAGAACGGCAAGGTCGACCTGCAGCCGATCGTGGACGCGCAGCCGGCCGTCGCGAAGGCGACGACGACCCTGGCACGGGCTGACCGCGATGCGGACGCGATCGACACGAGTGACACGTTGTCCCCGGTGACGACCGCGGTTGCCGAGCTACGGAACGCGTTGTCGTCCGCTTCTGCGCAGGTGACCACCGCGAACCGGGTCGTGCAGCTCGCGCCGGCGATGCTGGGCAACGACGGTGAACGGAACTACCTGCTGTTGTTCCAGAACAACGCCGAGTTGCGCGCGGGTGGCGGGATCCCGGGTGCCGTGGCGCTCCTCCAGACCGATGACGGTGCCATTCACCTGCAGAACCAGACGTCCGGTGGCTCGTTCGGTCCGTACGCGCAGCCGATCCTGCCGCTGACCCCGGACACGACTGGTCTGTACGGCAGCATCACCGGGAAGTACATGCAGGACGTCACCCTGACCCCGCGTTTCGACGTCTCGGCGAAGCTCGCTCGGGCCATGTGGAAGCAGAAGTTCGGCGAACAGGTCGACGGCGTGCTGGCGATGGACCCGGTGACGCTGAGCTACATCCTCGAGGCCACCGGCCCGGTGAAACTGCCGACCGGAGACACCTTGACGTCGGACAACGCGGTCAAGCTCCTACTGAGCGACGTGTACGCGAGGTACTCGGACCCGGTCGTGCAGGACGCCTTCTTCGCCTCCGCCGCCAGCGCGGTGTTCGACAAGGTCGCGAGTGGTGACTTCGACCCCCAGCAGTTCGTCTCCGCCCTGAGCCAGAGCTCCGGCGAGGACCGACTGCGCCTGTGGAGCGCGGACCGGGCCGAGCAGCGCCGCATCAGCGGTACCGCTGTGGCCGGCGAACTCCCGACCGAGTCGGCGTCGTCACGAGAGTTCGCGGTGTACCTGAACGACGGCACCGGCTCGAAGATGGACTACTACCTCGAGAAGACCGTGTCAGTCGGCAGCTCAGTGTGCCGGAAAGACGGTCGTCCCACGTCGGTCGTCGAGGTCACCATCAAGAACACTGCACCCGCCGACGCCGCGACGAGCTTGCCCGAGTACGTCACGGGTGGCGGCGACTTCGGTGTGGAGCCGGGCAAGATCAAGACCCTGATCGCGACCTACGCGCCCGAGGGCGCGATCTTCCTCGGCGCAGCCAAGGACGGCAAGACGACCGCGGTGCAGACGGCGACGGATGGCGGACACCCCGTGGCGCAGTTGCAGACGCTGCTCGCACCGGGCCAGAGCCTGACCTACCGCGTTGCCTTCCTCGGCGAGAGCAAGTACGCGAAAGCCCCCGTGCAGGCGAGCTCCACCCCGGGTGTCCGCCAGTCCGAGGCCAGGCCGATCGCGTTCGAGTGTGACCAGCCTCTCGCCGCCGGGTGAGCCCGCCGTCCCGTTAACGCGGATCGGGCGCCCCCACTCCGGGGGTGATCGATCGCGGCTTTCCGACGTCACAGGCTGGTGATGCGGTGGTCAGGATTCGTGGGGGTTCGGCTGAATGTTCGCCTGACCTGGGATTTCCTCGTCGGATTCAGCCCGATGGCATCATGACGGCGACTCGGTCGCGCGCTCGTCTGGAATGAACACATGACGACCAATGACCGAAATCCACGCCATCTGGTACCGAGCTGTGAAACTCCGGTAGATTGAGACAACTTCGCCATCACAACCGCCAGTTTCTTGGCCGGGGACAACCACGGGCGGATCAGCGGGCTCTGGGTGTCAGGGTCTGGATTTTCAGATCTTTAGGGGAACCACATGAAGAAGCTCATCGCTGCGGTGGTGCTGGCTGGGGCCGCACTGCTCGCCACGCCGACCGTCGCCAACGCCGCCGGTTACACGCCTGACTCCGACGTCTCCGTCTCCGGCACCGCCGTTGCCGGTGGTACCGCCTCCGTGAACTTCACCGAGGGTGCGTTCCAGGACAACGAGACCGTCAACGTCCAGGTCACCGGTGCCGGTGCGGTAACGCTCGGCGCGCTGCCGACCACGACCGTCTCGAAGACCTACACCGCTGCCTCCGACGGTTCACTCGCCGTCAAGGTCACCTTCCCGAAGGGCGCTTCGGGTACCTACAACCTGACCGCCACCGGCGCGACCTCGGGTGTCGTCGGCTTCGCCGCCTTCACCGTCGCCCCGGCTGACGCTGCTGCTGCTGTCCCGGCTGCGGGTGCTGGCTCCGGCACCGACGGCACCCTCGCATTCACCGGTTCGACCGTGTCCGCCCTGGCCCTCTGGGCCGCCGGTGGTGCAGTCGTCCTCGGTGGTGGCCTGCTGCTGGTCCGCGGCTCGGTCCGTCGCCAGCGCGAGTCCGTCTGAGACTCGAGCCTCTGAAGGAAGCCCCCGGAGCGCATCGCTCCGGGGGCTTCGTCGTGTCCGCGCGTCAGTGACGCCGGCGGTGTGCCGCCCACGCGAGCGCGAGGACGCCCAGGACGGCTCCGATGACCGCTCCCAGACCGTTCGCCAGGACATCGGCCAGTGACGCGGTGCGCGCGGGCAGGAAGAGCGCCTGGCCGGTCTCGATGCCGACGCTGACGACCACGCCCGCAGCCGCACCGGCCCACCACCACCGAGCGCCCGCGAGCAGGACCACGAGCAGGCCCAGCGGGACGAAGAAGACCACGTTCGACAGCGACTCGATCGTGCCGTAGCCGAACCAGTCGGGGGCCCCGTGGCGATGAGCGATCGCCATCACCCGGTCGAGCGTCGGACCGGCTGCCGCGTCGACGGGTGAACCCCAGAACCCGACGAGCACCACCGCGACGCCGTAGGCGGCGGCGAGCCACGTCGCGACCCGACGGCTGCGTCCGGTGGCCGGGGCGCGCCCTGGATCGCGGGGACTGTCGGAGGTCACCCGACCGACGGTAGTGAGTCGGGCCTCCCGGATGGGCGTCTCCGTCATTCCGTGACGCATCTCGGAGGTCCGGAAAACGAGTACCCCGATCTGACGCGTGTACCCCGGAAAGACGTCACACCACCCCGGAAACCCAGGGGACGCCGATGGGTCGCATTGACGAAACCCGTGAATCAACGGGCATCGCTGGCGGTTCGGGCCGTGGTTCTCGTAGCGTTCTCGTGTCAGCAGATGTACCCCGGATCGTGAAGGAGAGCGACATGAGCATCACCGTCAACAACGCGACGCAGGCCGAGGTCACCCTCGACACCGACACGGTCGACACCATCGCGATCCTCGAAGCCGACGCGGCGACCTCGACCCGTCCGACCCGCGCGAAGGTCACCTGGGTGCAGGAAGACCAGGGCGAGTGGATCGCCGGCTACGGCGGGTACTTCGGTGGCAGCGTCGACAAGCGCGACGGCCGCTTCGTCGCCTCGGACACCTTCGGCCTGGTCGTCGGTGAGTTCGCATCGCTGGAAGAAGCGCAGACCAAGCTCGAGGACCAGCTCCACGTCATGCTCCCGTCGGTCATCCGACCGGTCGAGTAGGCGCCACCGCACGGTCAGCACCACCGGCGCCTGTCCCACCGCGCACCATCGGCGTCCGCGACGCCCGCAGCACCAGTACGCAGCACGTAGCACCAGCACGCAGCACCAGCACGTAGCACAGCCCGAAGGAGCACGACCATGAGCATGACCGCCGATCACCACCAGCAGACCGAAGTGACGCTGGACACCCGGACGATCGAGGTCATCGCCGAGATCGAGGCGCAGGTCGTCGCCGACACCGCGCCGGCTCGCGTCCGCATCAGCTGGGCGCAGCCCGACACCGGGCTCTGGGTCGCCAACTACGGCGGGTACTACGGCGGCACCGTCGACCGGCAGGGCACGCACTTCTTCGTCGCCGACACGTTCGGCGAGTACGTGGGGGACTTCCGGTCCCTCGACGAGGCGAAGACACGTCTCGCCGAGCGGCTGCACGTGCTGCTGCCCGACGTGATCCGGCAGGCTGTCTGACGCGCTGAGCCCCGCGAACCCCGAAACCCCACCGGATCCGGTGGGGTTTTCGTGTGCCCCGAGCGGGTGACGCGGGCCTGAGGGGCGGCTCCCCCCACAACGAGTGGTCCCCCCTATTGGGGACCCGTCCCGTCCCCACTTCGGTATCGAGACCTGCCAGTATCGACCCGGCGCCACCGACCGTTCCCCCTGAACCGACGGCCGTGGATCAGGCGCCCGCATCGTCTCGACCCGAAAGTGATCATGCTGCCTGCTTCCCAGGGCACCGCTGTGCCTCGACGCCGTCTCGGCGTCCGAACCGTCGCCATGTTCGGCGCCGCGCTGCTCGCCGGCGTCGGCCTGACGCAGGCAGTCGCCGCCGACCCGGCCGCCGCCGCGGGAGCGCTCTCCTGTGACCAGAACACCCTGTACGGGATCAGCACGTCGGCGAACCAGGCCACGGCGAACCAGCTCGCGTCGATCGACGCCACGACGGGCGCCGTCACCAAGGTGACGACGATGGCCCCTGCCGACAACGGACTCGCGCTGGCACGCAACGGCGTCGCGGCGTACGCGGCCGTGAACGGTGGCAACACGATCGCTTCGTACGACGCCGTGAACGGCGCCCCGTTCCCGGACGTCACGAATGCCGACTCGGCCGGCAACCACCAGATCCTGCGCGGTGCGATCAACCCCGCCACGGGCATCTACTACTACGCGAGCGGTGAGACCCCGGCCTACCTCGGCGCGTACAACACGAAGACCGGTACGAAGATCGGCAAGGTCGGGACGATCGGCGGCCTGCTCTCCGGCAAGAACGGCGACATGGCGTTCAGCACGCGGGGCCTGCTCTTCGTCGTGACCGGGAACGAGATCCGCCGCGTCGACACCGAGACCATCCCCACGACCGCCGTCGACGCAGCGCTCACGACCTCCAAGGTGGCGACGCTGCCCATCGACGCCGCGGACGCGGGGAGCCCCGGTATCGCGTTCTCGTCCGACGGGTACCTGTTCGCGTCCGTCGGATCGACCATGTACAAGATCGACCCGGGCTCCGGTGCCCTGGTGAAGTCGTTCCCGATCGCCGGCAACTGGACGCCCAGCGACCTGGCGTCCTGCAACTACGCCAACACGCTCGCGGCGCAGACGAACGTCGACAAGCGCTGGGCAGCCGACGACCAGTTCGCCCTCGCCGTCACCGGCGGTGGCGTGACCAGCGGCAACACCGCGACCACCAAGGGCACCGCGAACGGCGACCAGCTCGAGAAGGCCGGAGCCGTCCTGTCCACCCCGAACAAGCGGTACACGGCGACGCAGACCGCGGCCGGCACCACGGACCTGGCCAACTACTCCACCAAGTGGAAGGCCGTGAACCTCAACACCGACCAGGTCGTCGCCTTCGGTGACGGCAACACGGCTGCGTTCGACTTCCCGTCGGCGACGTCCGCCGACGGCACCGACATCGTCGTGACCTTCACCAACACGATGCAGGCCGTCCACGTCACCACGACGTCGGACACCGCCTCGACCCCGAACGGCACGAAGCTCACCGTGCCCGCGAAGGGCGTCCTGGCGAACGACAGCGGCACCGGCCTGTCCGTCGTGTCGAACACCACACCGGACCACGGCACGGCGACGGTGAACCCCGACGGCTCGTACACGTACACCCCGGCCGACGGCTTCTCCGGAACGGACACCTTCCAGTACACGGCGAAGGACTCCTCCGGTCAGACGTCGACCAGCACCGTGACGATCACCGTCGCCCCGGCGGGCACCGACGACACGTTCAGCGTGCACGCCGGCCAGACCGCCACCGCGGACGCGAAGACGGGTCTGCTCGCGAACGACCACGGTACCGGCCTGACGGTCACGGGCAACACGAAGCCCGCCCACGGTGACCTGACCGTCGAGCAGGACGGTTCGTACTCGTACACCCCGACCGCCGGTTACTCCGGCCCGGACTCGTTCACCTACACGGCGAAGGACGGCGACGGCGCGACGATCACCGGCACGGTCACCATCACGGTGCTGCCGACGGCGGTCGCCGACACGGTCACCGCGACGGCGGGGGCCACCACCCCCGGCACCGCCCCCGGCCTGCTCGCCAACGACCTCGGCTCGGACCTGACGGTGACGGGCAGCACCAAGCCGTCGCACGGTGACGTCGTCGTCGCGAAGGACGGCAGCTACACGTACACCCCGGCCGCCGGGTACTCCGGCCCCGACTCCTTCACGTACACCGTCACCGACGGCACCGGGGGGACCGACACCGTGACCGTGACCGTGAACGTCGCCCCGCTGGCGAAGGACGACACCGTCCGCGTCGCCGCCGGCAACACCTACACCGCCGACACCCGCGCCACCGGCGTCCTGGGCAACGACCTCGGCACCGGCCTGACCGTCTCGTCGAACACGAAGCCCGCGCACGGCGAGCTCACCCTCGACAAGGCGACCGGTGCGATCACCTACACGCCGGCCGACGGCTTCTCGGGCACGGACTCGTTCCGGTACACCGCGACGGACACCGCCGGTGTGCCGACGAGCGCCACGGTGACCATCACGGTCAACCCGACGATCGCGAACGACACCACGACGACGAGCGCCGGCACCCCGGTGAACGTCGACGTGCAGCACAACGACCGCGGCACGGACCTCGTCACCACGATCGTGACCGGCCCGGTGAACGGCACCGCAGTGGTCGCCGAGGACGGCACCGTCGAGTACACGCCGACGGGTGACTTCTCCGGCACCGACTCGTTCACCTACACCGTGACCGACGGCGACAAGGTCACCACCAGCCCGGCGACGGTCACCGTCACCGTCAAGCCGGTCGCGAACGGCGACACCGTGTCGACGAAGTCCGGCGAGACGCTGACCATCGCGCCGACGACGCTCACCGGCAACGACAAGGGAACGAAGCTGACCGTCACCGACGCGGCCGCCGTGCCGGACGCCGACGGCACGACGCACGGCGACGTCACGATCGACCCGACCACCGGCGTGATCACGTACACGCCGAAGCCCGGCTTCTCGGGCACCGACACCGTCACCTACACGGTGCGGGACGACTCCGGCCAGACCACGACCGGCACGATCACCGTCGTCGTCGGCCCGATGGCCACCCCGGACACTGCGACCGCCACCGCCGGCACCACGCTGACCGTGGGCGGGGACGGCGACGACCGCACGGGCGTGCTCGGGAACGACGAGGGCACGAAGCTCACCGCCACGGTCGACCTCGAGCCCGCGAACGGCGACCTCGAGCTGGCGGAGGATGGGTCGTACACGTACACCCCGAAGGACGGCTTCTCGGGCACGGACACCTTCACCTACACGGCGAAGGACCCCTCCGGCGGGACGGCCACGGGCGTCGTGACCATCACGGTCGAGCCCGGCACCGAGTCTGACGAGATCACGGTCAAGGCAGGCGGCAGCAAGACGGTCACCTCCGCCGATCTGACCGGCAACGACCACGGCACCGGCCTGTCCGTGCTCGACATCCCCGTCGGCAAGAGCGGCACGAACGGCACCGCGGTCCGGAACGACGACGGCACCGTCACCTACACGCCGAAGCCGGGCTTCTCCGGCACCGACGAGTTCACGTACACGGTCACCGATCGCAACGGCCTCACGAACACCGGCACGGTCTCCGTCCGGGTCACCCCCGTCACGGCGGGTGGCTCCACGACCACCGACGCCGACGGATCCATCACCGTGCCGGCCGACAAGGGCGTGCTCGACGGCGCCACCGGCACCGACCTGCACGTCACGGACAACACCGACCCGTCGCACGGTGACGTCGTCGTCGACGAGGACGGCGGGTACACCTACACGCCGAAGCCCGGCTACTCCGGCCCGGACTCGTTCGACTACACCGTCACCGACGGCTCCGGCGGCTCCGGCGGCACGACCACCGGCACCGTGACGATCGTCGTCGCCCTGAAGGCCGTCGCCGACACCGCGACCACCACCGCCTCGACCCCGGTCGACGTCGTGGTCACGGGCAACGACTCCGGCACGGAGCTCGCCGTCACCGCGGTCACCAAGCCCGGTCACGGCGAGGCCGCGATCACCGGCAGCGGCACCGTCACCTACACGCCGACCGACGGCTTCTCCGGCACCGACACCTTCACCTACACGGTGACCGACCCGACCGGCGGCACCGCGAAGGCGACCGTCACCGTGACGGTCACACCCGTCGCGGTCGCAGACACCCTGCACACCACCGCCGGCACGGCACTGCCGATCACCGGGACCACCCTGACGGGCAACGACCACGGCGCCACGCTCACGGTCGCCGGCCACGGCGACGCCGTGCACGGCGCCGTGACCAAGGGCACCGAGCCCGGATCGCTCGTCTACACGCCGAAGAAGGGCTTCTCCGGCACGGACACCTTCACCTACACCGTCACTGACGGCTCCGGCCAGACCACGACGGCGTCCGTGACGGTCCTCGTCGGCATCGCCGCCGTCGACCAGTGGCACACCATGCCCACCAACCAGGTGATGCGCACGTCCACCGCCAACGGCGTCCTCGTCGGCGACTCCGGTTCCGACCTGTGGGCATCGGTGGAGACGAAGCCGCAGCACGGGCGGCTCGCGCTGGCGAAGAACGGGTCGTACGTCTACACGCCGCCGGCGGACTGGTCCGGCCGTGACTGGTTCACCTACGCGGCGAACGACGCCGAGGGACACACCGCCCTCGCGCTCGTCGTCATCGACGTCACCCCGACGGCAGTGGACGACAAGGCCGCCACGAAGGCCGGTAGATCGATCACCGTCGCCGGCCCCGGCGTGCTCGGCAACGACCACGGCACCGACCTGACGGTCGTGACCTCCGGCACGGCGAAGCACGGCACGGTCTCGATCGCCGCGGACGGCACGTTCGTCTACACCCCGGCGAAGGGCTTCTCCGGCACCGACACCGTGACCTACCGGGCACAGGACGCCTCCGGTCAGCAGGTCGACGCCACCGTCACCGTCACCGTCGGCATCGACGCGACGAAGGACGCCGGCCACACCATCGCCGGCACCCCGGTCACGCGTGACGCCGCCCACGGTCTGCTCGCGAACGACCAGGGCACCGGCCTCAGCGCCGCCCTGGCCCGCAAGCCGGCCCACGGCACGGTGACGGTCCAGCCCACCGGCGCGTACGTCTACACCCCCGCCGCCGGCTTCACCGGCACGGACACCTTCAGCTACACGGTGACGGACGCCTCGGGGCAGACCACCACCGCCACCGCCACGATGACGGTCGTCGCCGCCGCGGTCGCGACAGACGACTCCGCCACCGGGACCGTCGGGCACCAGGTCAGGATCGACCCGCTCGACAACGACTCCGGCACCGGCGGCGCCGCCTTCGAGACGGCGACGCTGCACCTGATCGACCCGAAGACGGGCAAGCCCGTCGACACGGTGGTCGTCGACGGCGAGGGCACCTGGACCGTCGGTCACGGACAGGTCGTGTTCACCCCGGCAGCGGGCCACACCGGCACCCTGTTCGTCGGCTACACCGTCACCGACACCGAGGGCCAGACCGTCACGGCGACCATCACGGTCACCTACCCGACGGGCGTCGCGGCCGCGGTCCACGTCGCGGAGCTCGCGTTCACCGGCACCACCGGCCTGGTCGGCCTGGGCCTCGGAGCGCTCGCCCTGATCCTGGCAGGTGTGCTGCTCTCGATGCGTCGGCGCACCGCCGACGAAGCAGCGGCGCCGGGCATCCGTCGCAGCGCGCGTCCGTAACACCGGGATCGACCGGGAGGCCCGGATCACGTCAGCCGCACGGCGCACGTGATCCGGGCCTCCCGTCTTCCCGCCCCGGTCGCGTGCGCGCCCGGCCGCGCGTCGAACCGCCGGCTACGCCACGGGGTCGATGAGCTGCGGGCCGTCGTTCTTCACGCTGTTCACGATGCGGGCGACCTCGTACTGCTCCAGGCCGGCCGCGACCGTCAGCGACTCGTGGTCGAGCAGTGCCAGCAGGTCGGCGGTGCCGAGACCGTCGGCGTCGCCGCGCAGCCAGTCGTCGTAGCCGTCGGGCGTCAGGAACGCCGGCATGCGGTCGTGCACCTCGCCCGGAGCGACGTGGGCGTCGCGCGTGATGATCGCCAGCGAGAGCCGCCACTTGTCCGGGTCGCCCTCGGGCTTCGTCGGGTCCGGCCAGGCGCTCACGACCCCGGCCATCGCCAGGGCACCGCCGGGCTCGTGGACGAAGTGGGGCTCCTTGCCGTCCTCGCGCACCACCCACTCGTAGTAGCCCTGCGCCGGCACGATGCAGCGGTTCGTCGCGAAGGCCCGCTTGAACATGCCGCTCGTCGCGACCGTCTCGATGCGGGCGTTGATCGGCTTCGGGCGCTGCTTCTGGAAGTCCTTCGCCCAGCTCGGCACGAAGCCCCAGCTGATCTGCGGCAGCTCGCGTTCGCCGTGCCGCTGGCGGACGGCGTACACGGGGTCGGTCGGGGCGACGTTCCAGCTCGGCACCAGGCCCGTCCCCACGACGCCGGTGTCCTGGTCGACGTGCTCGGTCCGGTCGGCGAGCTCACCGAGGAGCTCGGGCAACAGATCGGCCGTGGTGTCGGAGACGACGAACCTTCCACACATGCGCCCAGTGTGCCCCGTGCCGCCGACAGTCGCGCGGCTGGGGTCGTTCCCGTGCCCCGTATCCCGCTTCGTGAGCAGAAATGGTCGGGTCCCGTCACGCCACCCGACCATTTCTGCTCACGAAGTCAGGCCGGCGGGGGCCTCGAGCGGCTCGGCGGCCTCGGCGGCGACCCGGGCGCGCTCGGAGCGGCCGAGGCGGACGACGTACTCGGGCAACACGAGGACGTAGAGCCCGACGGACACCACGGGCCACCAGGGCGCGACGTCGAGCAACGGGCCGGCACCGACGGCGGCGACCCCGGCCCCCAGCAGCGGGGTGACGCGGGCGAGCGTGCCGATCAGGCCGCGCCGCAGCAGGACCGTGTCGGTGCGGACGGCCTCGCGGTCCTCTGGACGGACGGGGCGTGGCCGTCGCAGAAGGTAGGGCTGCACCGACCACCG
Organism: Curtobacterium sp. 18060; assembly: GCF_902706105.1. NCBI lineage: Bacteria > Bacillati > Actinomycetota > Actinomycetes > Micrococcales > Microbacteriaceae > Curtobacterium > Curtobacterium sp. 18060. The sequence continues at coordinate 21,631 of NZ_CACSJV010000055.1, forward strand.
CACCGAGTTCTGCCACGAGGCCCGCACCTGCCGCCCGTTGATCGTCGCCGAGGGGGCCGGCGGGCGCCGCGTCGGGAAGCACGCGAACGTGAGCAGGCCCACCCCGGCCGCCAGCAGCACGATGGCCGCCACGCTGCGGAGCGGAGCCTGTGCCGTCCAGCCGAGCCGGGCCTCCAGGACGAGCATGCCGACCAACGCGACCACGGCCGCGCCGCCGGACCACGCTGCCGCGCGGCGGACACGACGCGGGTCCAGCACGTCGTCGACGTGCCGGAAGAAGATCCGCCAACCAAGTGGGAACACGGATCAGTCTCCGGGCAGCGAGAGCTTGCTGCCCTTCGGGGTGCCGGGCCGGCCGCGGGCGGGCGGTGCCGGTG
>NZ_CACSJV010000056.1:0-21762 GCF_902706105.1 Curtobacterium sp. 18060
GGCTGGACCCATGCCCGAGTCCCCCGCCATCGAGGTCCAGCACCTCAGCAAGCAGTACGCCACCGGCAAGGTCGCCGTCGACGACGTCAGCTTCGTCATCCAGCCCGGCGAGACCTTCGCCCTCCTCGGCCCGAACGGCGCCGGCAAGTCCACGACGGTCGAGATCCTCGAGGGGTACCGGTCGCGCACCGCCGGCGAGGTCCGCGTCCTCGGTCACGACCCCGCACGGACGAGCCGCAGCCACAACGCACGCATCGGCATCGTCCTGCAGACCAGCGCCGAGTCCCCGAACGTCACGGTCGCCGAGCAGCTGAACCACTTCGCGACGCTCTACCCGAAGCACCGCAGCACCGAGGAACTCCTCGCAGCGACCGGCCTCGAGCAGCAGCGCAACACCCGCATCGCTCGCTTGAGTGGCGGCCAGCGCCGCCGTGTCGACGTCGCCCTCGGCATCATCGGCCGCCCCGAGGTCCTGTTCCTCGACGAACCGACCACGGGCTTCGACCCCGAGGCCCGTCGCCAGTTCTGGGAGCTCCTGCGCCAGGTGCAGTCCGAGGGCACGACGATCCTGCTCACCACGCACTACCTCGACGAAGCCGCCCAGCTCGCCGACCGGGCAGCGGTGATCGCCGACGGGAGGCTGCTCGACATCGCCCCGATCGACGAGATCGGTGGCGCCGAAGCCCGCACACCACGAGTCCGCTGGCGCGACGACGCCGGCGACCTGCACGACGAGCGGACGACCGACCCGACAGCCCTCGTCCGCAGCAGCACCACGGCCATGCACGACCTCGAAGTCATCCGCCCGTCCCTCGAGGACGTCTACCTCGGAATGGTGGGCCAGAAGTGAACACCGCGACCAGCCGCATCTCGTACGAGATCCGCTCCTACTTCCGTGCCCCCGACGCGGTCTTCTTCACGTTCCTCTTCCCCATCATCATGCTGGCGCTGTTCTCGGTGGCCTTCGCGGACGCCGACCCGATCCGCGCCGTCGCCAGCAACGGCCGACCGATCAGCGTCGACTACGCCACCTACTACCTGCCCGGCCTCGTCGCGACGGGCATCCTCCTCTCCGGCACCCAGTCCCTCGGCGTCGACATCGCGACCGAACGCAGCGACGGCACGCTGAAGCGCCTCGGCGGCACACCACTGCCGGTCCTGAGCTACTTCGTCGGCAAGATCGGCATGGTGCTCGTCACGACCATCGTGCAGACGGCGCTGCTGCTCGGGATCGCGAGCCTGGTGTTCGGCGTCGACCTGCCGACCGACGCGAGCAACTGGGGCGTCTTCGCGGGCGTCATGGTCCTCGGCATCGCCACCAGCTGCGTCCTCGGCATCGCGATCTCGGCGCTCCCCCGCGAGGGCCGCCGCGCCACCGCCACGATCGTCCCCATCGTCCTGGTGCTGCAGTTCATCTCCGGCGTCTACCTGCCCTTCACACAGCTGCCCGACTGGCTGCAGAACGTCGCGTCCGTCTTCCCCCTGCGCTGGATGGCGTCCGGCATGCGGTCCGTCTTCCTGCCCGACGCGTTCGCGTCCGCCGAGCCGGGAGGCGCGTGGCACCTCGCCCTCGGAACCCTCGTGTTGGTCGCGTGGCTGGTCGGGGGCACGGTGGCCTGCGCCCTCACCTTCCGCTGGAACCGCAAGGACTCCTGATGGTGCCTGTGGAGAACCGCTCCGCGGTCCTGCATCGATGGGATGCTGTGGTCATGAGCGGCGAGACGTGGGTGCGCAACCGGTGGTTGCACGTCTTCTTCGCGGGCACGATGCTCCTCACCGCCGTGATCACCGCGCTGGGCTGGTCCCCGTGGTCGACCCGCTGGCCGGCCTACCTGGCGGTTGTGGTCCTCGTCGTGGCGTACATCGGGTACGGGCACCGTGGCTACGACAGCCCCCGAGCCGCCGCCGCGTTCCTGGCGCTCGTCGTCGTCGCCGCCCTGGTGCTGCCGGCCGTCGTCCCGAGCACCGCGTTCGTGCAGTGCATCGTGTTCCCGCTCGTGTGGGTGCAGACGGAGCGCGTCCGTACCGCGGTCCTGTTGTCCGTCGCTGTGGGGGTCGCGAGCGGCATCGGCCTGCAGCTGTCGAGTGGCCCGGACGCCCTGGTCAGCACCCTGCTCATCGAGGGCATCAGCGTGATCGGTGCCTGCGCGATGGGTGTGTGGATCTCGAGCGTCGCCGGCCTGTCCGAGGAGCGCCGCCAGCTCGTCGAGGAACTCCGCGCCACCCAGCAGTCCCTCGCCGACGCGAACCGCACCGCGGGCATCGCGAGCGAACGGGAGCGCCTGGCCCGCGAGATCCACGACACCGTCGCGCAGAACCTCGCCGGGATCGTCATGCTCACCGAACGGGCCCGCGGCGACCTGGCGAACGACCGCTCCGACGCGCTGGAAGAACGACTCACCGTCCTCGAGGAGTCCGCCCGCGCCGCCCTCGAGGAATCGCGCACCCTCGTCGCAGCCGGAGCCGCCGGCATGACCCGCGACAGCCTCGCCGGCGCCCTCCACCGCCTCGCCGAACGGCACACCCGCGAAACGGGGACGCTGGTCACGGTCGACGCCGCGTCCGACTGCGTGCTGGACCGTGATGCGCAGGTGGTCCTGCTGCGGGTCGCGCAAGAGGCCCTCTCGAACGTCCGCGCCCACGCTGGCTCAGCCTCCGTGCAGGTCCGTCTGTTCCCCGATGAAGGGCACACGGTGCTGCGGATCACCGACGACGGCACCGGGTTCGACCCCGAGCAGCCCACGGCCGGGCACGGTCTGCGCGGGCTGCGGGAGCGCCTCGCCCTCGCTGGCGGCACCTGCACGATCACGAGCGCCCTGGGAAGGGGCACCGTCGTCGAGGCGACCCTGCCCACCGGAGCCGCACCGGGCCTCCCGTCCGCCGTTCGCCACCCCGTGGCGGAGGTGACCCGGTGATCCGCGTCGTGGTCGCCGACGACCACCCGATCGTCCGCTCGGGCATCGTCGCGCTGTTGCAGGACGCCGACGACATCGACGTGGTGGGCCAGGCCAGCGACGGTCGCGCAGCGGTGTCCGTCGTGCTGGCCGAGCGCCCCGACGTCGTGCTGATGGACCTGCGGATGCCGGAGCTCGACGGGGACGCGGCGACGGCGGAGATCCTCGCGGCCGAGCCGGACGTCCGCGTCCTGATCCTGACGACGTACGAGTCCGACGACCAGATCCTCGCGGCCATCGAGGCCGGGGCCACCGGCTACCTGCTCAAGGCCGCCCCGGAGTCCGAGATCCTCGCCGGCGTGCGGGCGACCGCGCGGGGCGAGACGGCACTGGCCCCTTCGGCTGCCGCTGCGCTGGTCCGACGAGCAACGGGTTCGTCGGCCGTGGCTGGCCCGTCGCTGACCCCGCGTGAACTCGAGGTCCTGCAGCTCGTCGCCCAGGGAAACTCGAACCCGGCGATCGGCCGCGCCCTGTTCCTCAGCGAGACGACGGTGAAGACGCACCTCGGGCACGTGTTCGAGAAGCTCGGCGTGAACGACCGCACCCGTGCCGTGACCCGCGCGATGGAGCTCCGCCTGCTCCCCTGATCCCCCGGTGCGCCGGTGCGCCGGTCATCGGGAGCGGGTGTACCGTCAGGTAGTCAGCATGCTGATCATCTGAGAGGACACGCACATGAGCGCCCCAGCCGCAGCTCCCACCACCACCCTCGATCGCCGTCGGTGGATCGGTCTGGTCGTGATCAGCCTGGCGGTCGCGCTCATCATCGTCGACTCCACGATCGTGAACGTGGCGATCCCGAGCATCGTCGCCGACCTCGACATCGGTTCGACGCTCGTGCAGTGGGTGCAGGAGAGCTACACGCTGGTCTTCGCCGCGCTGCTGCTCGTCTTCGGTGCCGTCGCCGACCGCTTCGGTCGCCGACGACTGCTGACCATCGGCGTGATCCTGTTCGCGGTGGCGTCGGTCCTGGCGGCGCTGTCCCCGACGGTCGAACTGCTCGTGGCGTCCCGCGTGCTGCAGGGTGTCGGTGGCGCGATGGTCCTGCCCACCACGCTGTCGATCCTCAACGCGACGTTCACCGGCCGGGAGCGCGGCATCGCCTTCGCGGTGTGGGGCTCCACGATCGGCGGGATGGTGGCGGTCGGTCCGCTGCTCGGCGGCTGGCTGACGACGGACTTCTCGTGGCGGTGGGCCTTCGGCATCAACGTCCCGATCGTGGCGGTCATCCTGGTCGGCCTCGCGGTCGCCGTGCGGGAGTCGCGCGACGCCGAGCACACCGGCCACATCGACCTCGTCGGCGCCCTGCTGTCCGTGATCGCGAGCGCTGCGCTGGTCTTCGGGCTGATCGAGGGTCGCACCTACGGCTGGTGGACTCCGTCGTCGACACCGTTCACGATCGGCTCGTGGTCGTGGGACGGCCCGATCTCGCCGATCCCCGTCGCGTTCGTGATCGCGATCGCTGCCGCGGCGGCCTTCGTCGTCCGCTCCCGGCGCCGGCAGCGTGCGGGCCGGTCGACGCTCATCGCCCTCGACCTGTTCGGCATCGGCTCGTTCCGGAACGGCTCGATCGCGGCGCTCATCGTGTCGCTCGGCGAGTTCGGCATCATCCTGTCGCTGCCCCTCTGGCTGCAGAACGTCCTCGGCTACTCGGCGCTGCAGACCGGCTTCGTGCTGCTGGCCCTGGCGATCGGGTCGTTCGTCGCGAGCGGGTTCGCGGCCACGGTCGGACAGCGGATCGGGGCGCTGCCGATCGTGCGGATGGGCATCGGCGCCGAGATCGTCGGGGTCGCCGCGATCGGGTTCGTCGTGACCTCGTCGACCCCGTGGTGGGCGATCGTCCCGTGCCTGTTCGTCTACGGCTTCGGCGTCGGACTCGCGACGGCCCAGCTCACCGGCGTCGTGCTGCAGGACGTCCCCGTGGAGCGCAGCGGCGAGGCCTCGGGTGCCCAGAGCACCGCGCGCCAGATCGGTTCAGCGCTCGGCATCGCGGTCCTCGGGACGGTGCTGTTCACCTCGACGGGCAGCATCCTGGAGCACCGCCTGCAGGACGCCGGCGTCTCGACCGCCCAGTCCGAGCAGATCGCCGACACCGTGGTGCAGTCCTCGGGCGGAGCGATCGCCGGCCTCGAGGGGCAGACCCGCGCCGACGCCGCCGAGGCGTTCTCCGACGGCACCCGCGCCGCCGCGTTCTCGGCCGCCGGCTTCCTGGTCATCGGCCTCGGTGCGACCCTGCGGCTCCGCGCCCCGCGCCGCCCCGACGACGAGGACCAGGCGTGACCGGGGGCCCCTTCCTGCACCGCTCCTGACGGTTCTGGTTGACGATCCCCGAAGATCCTGAACCAGAACCGTCACCGGCCGGACACGAACCCGCGTCCCCCGTGCCGTGGACGCGACCACCGACGGGACGGGAGGCGCGGCGCCTGCCTGCACCGTGCCTCCCGTCCGCTCCGACGCGCGCCCTGCCATCGCGACGCGCGCCCCGCTCAGTGCTCCGCACCCGCCCCCTCCGGTCGGACGCGGAGCACCCGCGCTGTGGGGGTCGCCCCGCCGTTGGCGACCTCGAGCGAGCCCGAGGCGGCGTCCCACGCCACGGACCACGACCCGAGTGCCGTGGGGAACAGCGCCTCGACGACGACCGTCTGCCCGGCGAAGCCCGGCAGCGGCAACGACACCGATCCCGACGCACCGGGCAGCGACCACACCGACAAGTACAGATCGCCCGACACAGCGCGCAAGCCGAGCGCGAGCCAGGGGTCCTCCCACGCCGGCAGCCCGAGCGGCCACTCCGGCACCGACGACTCGATGACCTCGAGCACTGTCCGGTGTGCGGCGATGGCGTCCCCGACCACCGCACGCTGCGCCGACGACATCTCGTTCAGGTAGCCCGACAGGTACATCCGCCCGAGCACCCCGTTCACGAGCGACAGGTCGAACAGGTCGGGCGACATCGACGGCGCCGGGTATGCCCAGTTCCCGGCCTGCTCGGGCAGCATCGCGGCGGGTGCAGCGGCCGCGATCGACGCCGACAGCACCGGGTCCTGCTGGTCCGAGGTCGACTGCATGTGCAACCGGGACAGCATCGCGGAGTCGGCGCGCATTGCTCCCGAGGCGCAGTTCTCGATGAGCAGCGACGGGTACCGGGCCTGCACGTCGTCGAGCCAGTCGAGCAGCGCTCTGCTGGCCGAGACCGAGCCGTCCCACGGCCCCGTCATCGTGTTGTAGTCCATCTTGAAGAACGTCACGCCGAGCGACCCGACCAGTCGATCGACGACGGAGTCCAGGTGTGCCCGCGCGGCCGGTGACCGGAGGTCGAGCAGGTGCCGTCCGTGCTCCGCGACCCGCACGCCGTGGTGGTGCACGAAGGCGTCGTCCGGCAGGGTCGCGGCCAGCGGCGAGTGGATGCCGATGACCTCGGGTTCGAGCCAGAGCCCGGCCTGCATCCCCCGCGACCGGATGTGGTCGATGACGAACCCGAGCCCGGTCGGGAACCGCGAAGCAGCTTCCTCCCACGCTCCGACGGTGTCCCACCAGTGCCCCTCGGCGTACCAGCCGGCGTCGATGCAGAACAGGTCCGCTCCGGCGTCGGCAGCGGCGTCGATCAACGGCAGCAGCTTCTCGGTGGTCGGGTCGCCCATGAGCGTGTTCATGTAGTCGTTGAACACGAGCGGCAGGGCCCGATCGGCCTCGCGCACCTGCCGGAACGCCCGACGCTGTGCCGTGAGGACCTCGAACGCCCCACCGACCGAGCCGGCGATCCCCACCGACACCGGCACGGACACGAACGGCTGCCCCGGAGCCACGACCGCCGTCCACTGGTGCTCCTGGTCGGTCGGCCCGCCCAGCAGCACGTACGCGTGCCGTCGGGTCTCGCCGAGCTCGTACAGCCACGGCCCGTTGTGCTCGATCTGCCAGACGAGCGCGTAGGGCGTCGGCACAGCGCCGTCCGTCTGCAACACCCCGATCGGCAGTGCCTCACCGGTCGACCACGACCCTCGGTTCTGCACGACGGCGCGGCTGCGGGGCGGGTGGTGCTGCGCCTCGCGGTCGATGCGCGCCAGCCCGATCGACCGCAGTGGATCGGTCCGCCACCGGCTCTCGGCCGCCCAGTCGTTGTCCGCGTGCACGAGGGCCAGGTCGTCGACACCGACCCCGGAGTCGGTCAGGAACGCCCCGGTCGCGAACGACGAGACGAAGTCCACGACGTGCTCGCCGTCGTCGGCGGACACCTCGGTCCACGTCTGGAAGCCCGGGACGTCGGCGCGCGCTCGGAACACCGACTCGACCTGGAGGCCCGTGGCCGCGTCCGCCTGCACGATCCGGACCCACGGATCGGTCACGTCGTCGGACACACGCCACGACACGGGTCGCAGTCGCGCCCCGATCGTGGAGTCCACGTGCCGGTACCCGCCCGGGAACCGCCCGTGTCCGATCGTCGTCAGCTCCACCAGGGGCTGCGGGTCCGCCGGCCCATCGAGGAGCGCCCCGTCGGCGCGCGCTCCGCCGGCCGCCACGAACGACACGAGTGCCGCGGGCTGGTCGTCGCCGATCCGGAACCGTGCCGAGAACCCGGGCGTGACCCAGTCGGCGAAGGCTCCGCTCACCGTGCGCCGACCGGTGCCGGCTCGCTCGACACCCACGCCCCGACACCGTGGTCGTAGCAGGTGGTGTTGTCGATCTTCGAGCGGTCGAGAGCGCTGCCCGAGGTCACCTTGCGGTCGATGCGCTCCGGGTCGGGGGCGGCCTCGGCGAGCAGCCGGGTGTAGTCGTGCTGCGGGTCGAGGATGACGGCGTCGGACGGCCCGCGTTCGACGACCCGGCCGCGGTAGAGCACCAGGATCTCGTCGGAGAAGTGCCGTGCGGTCGCCAGGTCGTGCGTGATGTACAGCACGGCGAGGTGGTCCTCGCGCTGCAGGCGGCCCATCAGGTTGAGCACGCTGAGCCGGATCGACACGTCGAGCATCGACACCGGTTCGTCGGCGATGAGCACCTGGGCCCCGGGGGCGAGTGCGCGGGCGATGGCGACGCGCTGCCGTTGCCCACCGGAGAGCTCGTGCGGTCGGCGGCTCGCGAAGTCCTCGTCGAGGTTGACGCGGCCGAGCAGTTCCCGCACCTTCTCGGCGGTCTCGTCGGCGCCCCGGGCTCGGTGGTGCAGCTGGAGCGGCCGGGCGATGTGGTGCTCGATCGAGTGGAACGGGTTGAGCGAGGCGAAGGGGTCCTGGAACACCATCTGCACGTGCCGGCGGTACATGCTGCCGACGACGGGCGTGCCGTCCTCGAGCCGCACGTCGATCGAGCCGCGGGTGGTGCTCTCGAGCTTGGCGAGCATCCGGGCGATGGTGGACTTGCCCGAGCCGGACTCCCCCACCAATGCCACGGTCTTCCCGGGCAGCAGCTCGAACGACACGTCGTCGACGGCGTGCAGGGTGGTCCGCTTGAGGCCCTTGCGGGTGTGGAAGTCCTTGCCGAGGTGGCTGACGGTCACGCTGGTCATCGGATCTCCTCGTGGACTGCGGCCGCGTGGTCGTCGAAGCCGGAGCGGATGAACGCGCCGCGCTCCCCCGACAGGCTCGGGAACGACTGCAGCAGCTTCTGCGTGTACGGGTGCTTCGGGTCGTGCTGGATGACCGAGGCCCGGTCGCACTCGACGACCTCGCCGCGCAGCATGATCGCGATGCGGTCGCTGATCTCGAGCAGCAGCGGCAGGTCGTGCGTGATGAACACGACGGCGAATCCGAGCTCGTCGCGCAGTCGGACGATCTCACGGAGGATCTCGCGCTGCACCACGACGTCGAGGGCGGTGGTGGGCTCGTCCATGATCATGATCTGCGGTTCGAGCAGCATGGCCATCGCGATCATGACGCGCTGGCGCATGCCGCCGGACAGTTCGTGCGGGTACGCGGTGATGCGGGACGGGTCGACGCCGACGCGGCTCAGGGCGTCCTCGGCGATCGCGCGCCGTTCCTTGCGGGACAGGTCGCGCCGGTGTTCCTTCAGGGCGTCGTCGAGCTGCGCCCGGATGGTGGTGACGGGGTTGAGGGCGTTCATCGCGCCCTGGAACACCATCGACAGCTTCGACCAGCGCACGGCCCGCAGCTGCTCGTGCGGCAGCCCGAGCAGGTCGATGTCGGTGCCGTCGCGGTCGTGGAACGTGATGCTGCCCGAGGCGACCTTCGCCGGCGGTCGGTGCAGCCGGGTGATGGCGTACGCCAGGGTCGTCTTGCCGCAGCCGGACTCCCCCGCGAGCCCGAGGATCTCGCCGGGGGCCAGGGTGAGCGACACGTCCTTGACGGCGTGCACGGGGTGTTCGGTCTCGTAGACGACGTCGAGGTGGTCGATCGTCAGCACGGCTTCGGCACTCATCGGACGAACTCCTTCGTGGTGCGTGCGGACCGCGAGGCGCGGGCGGCCCGCTTGGCGCGACGTTCGCGACGCCGCTGGGCGCGCACGTTCGCGAGTCGCGGGTTGATGACCTCGTCGATCGAGAAGTTCACCAGGGACAGGCCCATGCCGAGCAGTGCGATGAGCAGGCCGGGCGGCACGAACCACCACCAGGCGCCGTTCGCCAGCGCGAAGCCGTTCTGGGCGTAGAAGAGCATGGTGCCGAGCGTCGACGAGTTCGACGCCCCGAGGCCGAGGAACGACAACCCCGCTTCCCCGAGGATCGCGGCGATCACCGCGAACACGAACTGCGACGCCAGGACGGGCAGCAGGTTCGGCAGGATCTCGACGGCGATGACCCGCCAGGGTCGTTCGCCGGCGACACGGGCGGCGGAGACGTAGTCGCGGTTCCGGATCGACATCGTCTGCGCCCGCAGGACCCGGGCGGACCCGGCCCACGAGGTGATCGCGAGGACGACGGCGATGGTCCAGAGCCCGCGGGCCTCGCGCGGGACCAGGCCGGAGATGACGATCACGAGCGGCAGGCCGGGGATGACGAGGAACACGTTCGAGAACAGCGAGAACGCCTCGTCCATGATCCCGCCCAGGTAGGCGCCGAGGATCCCGAAGAACGCGGACAGCACGGTGGCGAGGACGCCGACGATCAGGCCGATCTGCAGGCTGCCGCGGGTGGCGTAGGCGAGCTGGGCGAGCACGTCCTGCCCGGTCTGGGTCGTCCCCAGGAGGTTCTCGCCGCTCGGTCCCTGCAGTCCGGAGTCGCGGATGGTGGTCGGGTCGCCGACGAGCAGCGGTCCGACGACGCCGAACAGCGTGACGCCGGCGACGAGCGCGATGCCCGTGATGAGCCACGGGGTCAGGGTCGGCAGGAAACGGCGGATGCCGCCCTTCGGTCGTGACGCTCGGGCCGTGGCGATGCTCCGCGTCGACCCGGCGTCGGCCTCTTCGGCGAGTGCGCCGATGGTGGGTTCGGTGTCCTGCTGGATGTTGGTCATGGCGTGTCCTCCCTAGCTCCGCGCCCGCGTCCGCGGGTCGATGAGCCCGTACAGCAGGTCGACGACGAGGTTCGCGCCGAGGACCGCCAGGGTGATGAACAGGAAGATCCCCTGCATGAGCGCGTAGTCGTTGTTGGTCACGGCGGACAGCAGCTTCGACCCGATGCCCGGGTACGAGAACACCTGCTCGGTGACGACGGAGCCGGACACGATGAACCCGAGGGAGATCGCGAACCCGGCGACGGAGGGCAGCACGGCGTTCCGGGCGGCGTAGTTCCGCAGGATCTTGCCGTCGGACAGCCCCTTGGCCTGGGCGGTGGTGATGTAGTCCTCGGACAGCGTCGACACCATCATGTTGCGCATGCCGAGCAGCCAGCCGCCCAGCGATGCGAGCACGATCGTCACGGCCGGCAGCACCCCGTACTGGATCGCCGAGGCGATGAAGTCCCAGTTGAACCCCGGTGTGAGGATCACGTCGTAGCCGCCCTGCGCCGGGAACAGGTGGATGCCGGTGGCGAAGAAGTACACCAGGATCAGCGCGAGCCAGAAGTACGGCACCGCGGCGAGCAGGGTGGTGGCCGGCACGAACGAGTCGAGCCAGGTGCCCGGACGCCAGCCGACGAAGGCGCCGAGGCCGACGCCGATGATGGCGGCCAGGATGGTGGCGATGCCGACCAGGGCGATGGTCCACGGCAGCGAGCTCGCGATGACCTCGGTGACGGGGGCCGGGAAGTAGCTGACGGACACCCCGAGGTCACCGCGGAACACGTTGACCAGGTAGTGGCCGTACTGGGAGATCAGCGGCTCCGAGGAATCGCCACCGAGGAGCAGCTCGTACGCCTGCCGTGTCGCCGGGGTCACCTGCCCGCCGCGCTGCTGGAGCTTGGCGAGCAGGATGTCCACCGGGTTCCCGGGCAGCAGCCGCGGGATGATGAAGTTCAGCGTCAGTGCCGCCCACAGCGCGACGATGTAGAAGCCGATCTTGCGCAGGAAGTAGGTCATCGTCGAGTGCTCCTCGGTCGCGATCCCATCGTGGTCAGCCCTTCGCCGGCTTCAGCGCCTTGAAGATCTCGGCGTTGTCCGGGCTCGCCCAGACGGCCGGGAAGGCGTAGAGGTCGTCCTTCGTGGGCCAGCCGGTGAACTTCGCCGCGTGGAACTCACTCGTCGTGCCGCCGGTCATCACGGGGATGTACGGCAGGTCCTCGACGATGTGCTGCTGGATCGTGTCGAGCTCCGGCTGCGTGGCGGCCGTGTCCTCGGGGTTGATCGTGGCGAGCTTCGCGATGGCCTTGTCCACGTCGGGGTTGCTGTACCGCGAGATGTTCATCGGGGCTGCAGCACCGACCTTCGCGGTGTTCGCCGTCGTGAAGTAGTTGTTGTACAGGTAGTACGGGTTCGCCGTCGGGCCCTGGCCGAGCGAGTCGATCGCGAGCTCGAAGTTGCCCTTGGTCTTCTTGTCGGTCCACTCGTTCCACGACGACTGCTGCGCCTTGAGCTCGATGCCCGCGGCCTTGAGCTGCTGGGTCATCGTGTCGATCGCGGTGATGTAGTCGGTCCAGCCGGTGACGACCTCGACCGTCAGGGACAGCTTCTTGCCGTCCTTGGCGTAGATGCCGTCGGCGCCCTTCTTCCACCCGGCGCCCTCGAGCGACGACGCGGCGGCGGCCTTGTCGGCGGTCTCCGGCATCACGGCCGGCTCGATGTCCTTCGAGATGGTGTCCTTCTGCGTCGTGGTGAGCGCGAAGGTCGGCGAGATCTCGCTCGCGGTGTTCTCGAACGCCAGCGAGTTGAGCTGCTTGCGGTTGATCGCGTCGGCGATGGCGTGCCGGACGGCCGGGTCGGTCTGCGGGCCGGTGCAGCCGAGGTCGGTGTTCGCGCAGGTGAGCAGCGCCATCTGGTTCTGGCCGACGGTGATGCCGTCGTAGCCGTTGTAGTTGCCGGCGATGTCGTCCATATTCGGCACCGGGCCGGTCTGCCAGTCGATCGAGCCCTGCTTGAGCGCGTCGGCGCCGGCAGTGTTGCCGGAGAGGGACAGGTAGCGGATGGTCTTCACGGCGGGGGCGCCGTCCCAGTACTTCTTGTTCGCCTCGAGGGTGAAGGCCTGCGCCTTGAAGGTGCCGAGCGTGTACGGACCGGTGCCGACGGGCTCGCGCACGACGTCGGTGGTCGGGTCGATGTCCTTCCACAGGTGCTCGGGCACGATCCAGGTCTTGCCGAGCAGGTTCGGGCCGAGCACGAACGACGGCTTGTCGAACGTCACGACGACCTTGTCATCGCCGTCGGCCTTCGCGGTGCCGTCGTAGCCGATCGAGTTGAGGGCCTTCTGCTTCTTGAGCATGTCGAGCGTGAACACGACGTCCTTCGAGGTGAAGGGCTCGCCGTCGCTCCAGGTCGCCCCGTCGCGCAGCGTGATGGTGAGCTGCGTGCCGTCGGTGTTCCACTCGTACGACTTGCCGAGCAGCGGCTTCGGGTCGTTCGTGTTGACGTTGGTGATGAAGAACAGCGACTCGTAGATCGTGCCGACGCCGCCGATGTTGGACGGCGACCACGGGTTGAAGTTGATCTGGTAGTCGCCGGACTGTCCGGTGTAGGCGACCAGGGTCGAGGCGGCGTCGTCCTTCGTGCTGGCGTTGCCGCTCGCGCTGCAGCCGCTCAGCGCGAGGCCGGCGGCGAGGAGGACGGCGGCGCCGATGGCGAGCCGTGAACGGGTTGGGTTGAACATCGTTGTCCTCTCGGTCTGCGTCGTCGCAGGATCCACGTTGTGAGCGTGATTGTTACACGCGTAAACTAAGGCGGTCAAGGGGTCGGGTCACGGCCCCGTCACGATTGAGGAGACGCAATGGAGCGGACCACCCTGGACGGCACGTGGACGGTCGAGGCGCTGCACGGCCCGGCGCAGGCCGATGCGCACCGGGAGCCGGTCGCCGCGATCGTCCCCGGCTGCGTGCACACCGACCTGCTGCGGGCGGGCCGGATCCCCGACCCGTTCGACGGCGACAACGAGGCTGCGACCCAGTGGATCGGCGACACCGTGTGGCGGTACCGCCGCACCTTCGCGTGGTCGGGCGAGACCGGCACGGGCCCGACCACGCACGCCCGCCACGACCTCGTCGCCGACGGACTCGACACCCTCGCGACGATCGAGCTGAACGGCATCGTCGTCGCCACCACCGCGAACCAGCACCGCGCGTACCGGTTCCCCGTCGGGCACCTGCTGCGCCCCGGCACGAACGAACTCGTGATCACCTTCGACGCCCCGGTCCCCGCGGCCGAACGGCTGTCCGCCCTGCACGGCGGCGAACTCCCCCACGTCAACCACCACCCGTACAACGCGCTCCGCAAGAACGCGTCGAACTTCGGCTGGGACTGGGGCATCGACGTCGCCACGAGCGGCATCTGGAAGTCGATCGGCATCGAGTCGTGGAGCGGCGCCCGCATCGCGGCCGTCCGCCCCCTCGTCGACGTCGACGGCACCACCGGCGTGCTCACCGCGCACGTCGACGTCGAGTCCGCAGGTTCCACCGGGGCCTTCTCCCAGCACATCGGGTCGGCTCCGGTCGCAGGGGTGTCCGGTCGGGCCGGCCTGGAGGCGCGGGTCACCCTGACCCCGCACGTCACCGCCGGCGGGGCCGACGGCCACGGCGCCGCCCTGGCCGAGCAGAGCACGTCCGCCCCCGGCGCGAGCGGCACCGAGGCGGCGGCGACGCCCGTCGGGTCCGGCACCGTGCCTCCCGTCCGCCCGTCCGCGCCGGGCGCGACGTCCGTCACAAGCGTGCACGCCGTCGTCGACGGCACCGCCGTCGTGCGGCTCGAGGTCCCCGACGTCGCCGTCTGGTGGCCGCGCGGCGAGGGCGACCAGCCGTTGTACGACGTCCGGGTCGAGGTCGGCGACGACGTCTGGACCGGCCGCGTCGGGTTCCGCACCGTGACGCTCGACACCGCCGCCGACGCGGGCGGAGCCCCGTTCCTGCTCCGGGTGAACGACCGGCCGGTGATCGTGCGGGGCGCGAACTGGATCCCCGACCACGCGTACCTGACCGAGATGACGCCCGAGCGCTACGCCGACCGGATCGACGACGCGATCGAGGCGAACGTCAACCTGCTCCGCATCTGGGGCGGCGGGACCTACGAGTCCGACGACCTGTACGACCGGTGCGACGAGCTCGGCGTGCTCGTCTGGCAGGACTTCCTGTTCGCCTGCGCCGCCTACGCCGAGGAGCCCTGGCTCGCCGACGAGGTCGAGCCCGAGGTCCGCGGGGCCGTCACCCGGCTCAGCCCGCACCCGTCGCTCGTGGTGTGGAACGGCAACAACGAGAACCTCGTCGCGTACGCCGAGTGGGGCTGGCGGCCGTCGCTCGTCGGCCGGACCTGGGGCAACGGCTACTACCGCTCGCTGCTGCCCGCGATCGTCGCCGAGCTCGACCCGACCCGTCCGTACACGCCGGGCAGCCCGTTCTCGTTCGACGAGTACCTGACGCCGAACGACGAGCGGAACGGCAGCGTGCACATCTGGGACGTCTGGAACCGGCTCGACTACCGCGCCTACGCCGACTGGAACCCGCGGTTCGTGGCGGAGTTCGGGTTCCAGGGCCCGCCCGCCTGGTCGACCCTCACCGCGGTGGTGCACGACGAGCCGCTCGACCCCGACGGCCACGAGATGCTCGTGCACCAGAAGGCCGACCAGGGCAACCGGAAGCTCGCCGACGGCATGCGCGGGCACCTGCCGACGCCGACGAGCATCGAGGACTGGCACTGGGCGTCACAGCTCAACCAGGCGCACGCGATCCGCTTCGGCATGGAGTGGTTCCGGTCCCGCACGCCCGACAACACCGGGATGATCGTCTGGCAGCTCAACGACGACTGGCCCGTGGTGTCCTGGGCGCTCGTCGACCACGCGGGCATCCGGAAGCCCGTCTGGTACGCGGTGCGGCAGGCCTACCAGCCGGTGCTGCTCACGGTGCAGCCCGCTGCTGAGGGTGCTGCTGGTGGGCTCGACGTCGTGCTCGTGAACGCGTCCGGGGCGCCGGTCGCCGACGAGGTCACGGTCTCCCGCGTCGCGTTCGACGGCACGGTGCTCGACTCGTCGTCGTTCTCGCTCGCCGCCGCACCCGCCGACGCCGACCGGGTCACGCTGCCGGCCTCGCTCGCGGTGCCCGGGGACGCCGGGTCCGAGGTGCTCGTCGTCACCGGAGCCGGAACCCGCACGGTGTTCGACTTCGCCGAGGTCGTCGACCAGGTGCTCGCCCGCTCGCCGCTGTCCACGTCGGTCACGGGGACGGACGACGGGGCGGTCGTCACGGTGACGGCGACGTCCTACGCGCGGGACGTCTCGCTGTTCCCGGACCGTGTGGACCCCGCCGCTCGGGTCGACGACGGGTTGGTGTCCCTGCTCGCCGGCGAGTCGGTGACCTTCACGGTGACGGGTGCGCCGGGCATCGACCCCGAGGCACTCTTCGGCCCGCTCGTCCTCCGCCACGCGGGCTCGCTCCTCCCCTGACGAGCCCCGCGCCCGGGCGGGGACGGGTTCTGCCAACGGCGTGACGGTTCTGGTTCACGATCCTGCGAGATCGCGAACCAGAACCGTCAGCACACCAGTACGGCCGCGCCGTCCCGCCGAGCGGGCGAAACACCCGCGTGCGCACGCCACGAACCGGGATGTTCCGCCCGCTCGCCGGCCGCGCCTGCCCGACCACGGCCGACGGCCGACGGCCGACGGCAGCCGGCCGTCGGCGGCCGGCAGGCCGACGGCGGCAGGCAGGCCGACGGCGGCAGGCAGGCCGACGGCGGCAGGCAGGGTCGCGTCAGTCGAGGGCGTGCAGCTCGAACACGATGGCGGTCGCGGGGGCCAGCAGCGGCAGCCGCGCCCCGACGTCCTCGAGCACCGCACCCGACAGCTCCAGGTACCCGCGCACGAGCCACGCCGGCGGCACCATGTCGAGTCCGTGCGGCACCCGCAGCCCCGTGACGGGGGCGAGCCGGTAGCGCCGCGCCCGGTCGAGCCCCCGCATCCGCAAGGGCACCGGCAGCGACTGCGGCCCGGTCTCGGTCCGTGCGACCCGCACCAGCGCCCGCGACCGGTCGACGGCCACGACCGAGGTCGCCACGAGCCCGGGGTCGCCGAGCTCCAGGTGCCGCAGCCGCCCGGTGTGCAGCAGCCCACGCTCCCGCTTGTACAACGCCGTCCACGCCCGCAGCCGGTCGAGCTCCGTCGGGGACAGCCGGGTGACGTCGGTCTCGATGCCGGCGGATCCGAACAGCGACACCGCCATCCGGAAGTCCAGGTCGAGGTGCCGGCCGGTCGTGTGCGAGACCTCGGGGCCGACGTGCGAGCCGATCAGCTCGAGCGGCAGCAGTGCCTCCGTCCAGCGTTGGATCGGCAGGCGTTCGAACGCGTCGTTCGAGTCCGACGGCCACACCCGGTCGGTGCGCTCCAGCACGCCGAGATCGACCCGGGCGCCGCCGCTCGCGCACGCCTCGATCTCGAGCCACGGGTGCCGGGCGCGCAGGGCGTCCATCAGCGTCCAGACCCCGCGGGTGTGCGCGTCGATGCCGGCGCGTCCGGCGTGGACCGCGTGCACGATGTCACGGTTCTGGTCCCACTTCACGAAGTCGACGTGGTGCGCCCCGATGACTGCGGACATCGCCTCGAGCACGTACGCCCGCGCGAGCGGGTTCGCCATGTCGAGCACGTACTGGTTCCGCCAGGTGCGCACGTGGTCCTCGGGGCGCTGCAGCAGCCACTCGGGGTGCGCCGCCGCGAGCTCGGAGACCGGGCTCACCATCTCGGGCTCGAACCACAGCCCGAACTCCATGCCGAGTCCGCGGACCCGGTCGACGAGCGGCCCGAGGCCGTCCGGCCACACCGTCGGGTCGACGCGCCAGTCCCCCAGCGACGTCGAGTCCGAGCGCCGCCCGAGGAACCAGCCGTCGTCGAGCACGAACCGCTCGACGCCGATGTCCGCAGCGGTCTCGGCCAGGGCGACCAGGGGCGCGAGGCCCTGCCGGTAGTAGACGGCCTCCCACGTGTTGAGCACCACCGGCCGGGGGCGCACCGGGTGACCGGGGCGGCTGCGGAGTGAGTCGTGCAGCCGGTCGGACAGGCCGTCGAGCCCGGCGTCGCTCCACACGAAGACGGCGTCGGGCGCGGCGAAGGACTCCCCCTGCCGGAGGACCACCTCGCCGGCGCGCAGGAGTTCCCCGGCACCGAGCAGCGGTCGCGCCTCGGCGAGCAGGTCGTGGCGGTGCACCGAGTCGGCGCTCCAGGCCAGGTGCACACCCCAGACCTCACCGGAAGCGTCCGAGAACCCCGGCGTCCCGAGCACGAGCAGCGTCGGGGCGTCGTGGCCGGTGCGACCGCGGCGGCTCTCCCGTGCGTGGCTGCCGGCGGTCAGGGTCCGGCGCTGCGGGGTGCGCTCCCGCGTCCACCGTCCGGCCAGGTCGAGCACCTCGCCGACCCGTTCGCCAACGGGCAGCGTCGCCTCGAGTGCCTGCAGGTGCACGGGCACGGTAGCCCCGTTCGTTACGGTGTGCCCGACGCGCAGCACCCCCGCGGCGTCGAGCCGGAAAGCACTCCGCAGCAGCAGTTCGTCGGACACCGCGGTCACGACCAGTGCGCCCGGCTCCGCGGTCACCTCGACGTCGCGCCACCGCGGCACGAGCGGCAGCCCGTCGACGTGCCCGGCGATCGCGGGTCGTCCCTCCCACCCGTCGCGTTCGGTCGGCAGCACGGTCAGTGGCCAGGCCGCGTCGAGGGCGCTCGGTCCGAGCGGCCGTCCGAGCGCGAGCAGCAGTTCGGCGCCGTCACCGTCCGTGACGGGTCCGACGTCGCGGCCCCAGTGCAGCACCTCGGGCAGTCCGTCGTCGGCGGTCGCCAGCACGAGCGACACCCCGCCGCCTCGCAGGACCTGCACCTGCCGTCCGTCGAGTGCGCGCGCCGGCGCCGGATCGCGGTCCACGACGGTCACGACGCACGCTCCTCGCGCAGGACGCGGACGCGACCGGCGGGCACGACGGTCTCCGGCCTGTGGCCGGAGCCGTCGAGCAGGTCCGTACCGGACGCGACGACCGTCACGTCGTCCGCGCGGTGGTTGACGAGGAACAGGAACACGGAACCGTCGTCGTGGACGCGGCGCACCGCCTCCAGGCCAGGAGGCGCGGTGACCGTCCGCGGGAGCGCGCGCTCCTCGATGACCCGGTCCACGAGCCGCTGGGTGCTCTGGGCAGGCAGCATCGCGGACACGTACCAGGCGCCGCCGCCGACGGCGCGGCGGGTGACCGCTGCGCGGTCCGCGAGCGGCCCGTCCGTGTACCGGAGCACGACGTCGGCGTCGTCGACCACGACGGCCTCGGCCCAGTCGCTGACGGTGCCGCCGTCGTCGAGCGTGCGGGTCTCGTCACGCTGCAGCGGGGTGAACTCCTCGCTCCAGGCGCCGAGCACCTGCCGGAACGCGCCCGGGTAGCCGCCGGCGCGGATGCGGGCGGTCTCGTCGGCGACGCCGGACAGGTAGGTGACGATGAGGGTCGCACCGCGGTCGACCACCGCGGCGATCCGTGCGGCGGTGGCGTCGTCGACGATGAGCATCGTGGGGACGACCACCACGTCGTAGCCGTCGAGGTCGGCGTCCGAGGGCACGACGTCGGTGAGCACCTGCCGGTCGTGGAACGCGGCGTACCAGGCACGGAGCTCCCGCGAGTACCGCAGTGCTCGGTGCGGCTTCAGCCCGGACTGCAGCGCCCAGCCGGACGGCTCGTCGACGACGATCGCGACCCGGGCCGGTTCGACGCGGCTGCCCTGCACGGGGGCGAGGTCGCGGAGTGCGCGGCCGAGCGCGATCACCTCGCGCCAGATCCGGGTGCGGGTGCCGGCGTGCGGGACCATCGCGGAGTGGAACTGCTCGGCCCCCGCGGTGGAGGCCCGCCACTGGAAGAACAGTGCGCCGTCGGACCCGCGGGCGACGTGCACGAGCGAGTTGCGCAGGATCTCGCCCGGTTCCTTCGCCCGATTGCGCTGCTGCCAGCTCGGGCCGCCCGTCGAGTGCTCCATGAGCAACCACGGGGTGCGGCCGGCGGTGATGCCGCGCATCCGATCGGCCGCGAGGGCGAGGTCCTGCTCACGGTGCGGGTCGTCGACGAGCGTGTAGTGGTCGTTCGCCGGGATCGCGACGTGCTTCGCCCACGCGGCGTAGTCGACGACCTGCGACCCCGCACCGACCATGAAGTTCGTCGTGACGGGGACGTCCGAGTACTGCTCGATGACGGCCTTCTCGGCGTCGAAGTGCCGGAGCAGGGCGTCGGACGAGTACCGCTCGAAGTCCAGCAAGAGGCCGGGGTTCGGTGCGCCGCCGACGCCACGTGGGGGCGAGACCTCGTCGAAGGACGTGTAGGTGTGCCCCCAGAAGGCCGTTCCCCACGCGGCGTTCGCAGTGTCGACGTCCCCGTACCGGTCGGCGAGCCAGCGCCGGAAGTCCGCTGCCGACTCCTCGCAGTAGCAGCGGCCGTTCCCGCCACCGAGCTCGTTGCTCACGTGCCACAGCCGCACCGCGGGGTGGTGACCGTACCGTTCGGCCAGGGCGCCGACGATCCGCAGGGCGTGCTCGCGGAAGACCGTCGACGCCGCACACCACCCGAGGCGTCCGCCCGGGCGCTCCCGTCGCTCCGTGGCGTCCACCGGCAGCACCTCGGGGTGGGCGGTCAGCAGCCAGTTCGGCGGGGCGGCGGTCGGCGTCGCGAGGTCCACGGCGATGCCGTTGTCGTGCAGCAGGGCGATGACGTCGTCGAGCCAGTCGAAGGTGTACTCCCCCGGCGACCGCTCGAGCAGCGCCCACGAGAAGACCCCGATCGTGACCAGGTTCACCCCGGCCTCGCGCATCAGGCGGACGTCCTCGAGCCAGACCTCGCGCGGCCACTGTTCAGGGCTGTAGTCGCCGCCGAACGACAGGCCGTCGGTCGGCCACGGGACGGTGGGGGCAGCGGTCACGGCATCTCCTTCGATGGGTGGACCGCACCAGCCTCCCGTCTCCGGCGGCGTTTGTCAACGTGTGTAACTAACGCGGTGTCAGTGGTGCCGCATCAGGTCTCGAGCAGCTGCCGGATCGCCAGGACCGCCCCCGCTCGCGCCCACTCCGAGAACTCGAACGGCTGCACCTCGACGGTCACCGGCTGCCGGTACGGCGCCAGGGCCGCACGGAGCGACTCGTCCACCGTGGTCCGTGCCAGGTCGTACACCGGCAGCCCGTCCCCGGTCAGGACGATCGCGGCGGGGTCGGCGATGTGCACCGCAGTGGCCAGGACGACACCGAGTGCTCGTCCGGCGTCCTCGAACGCCGCCACGGCCTGCTCGTCACCGTTCCGCGCGAGCTCGACGACATGCTCGTAGGACGATCCCTCGCGCCCGGCGTTCCGCACGATCACCGGACTCGGCAGGTAGCTCGAGGCACACCCCGCGTGGCCGATGCCGCAGTCGGGCCCACCACCGAGGACCGGGAGGTGCCCGATCCGACCGAGCCGCCCGTGCTCGCCGGTGGAGACCTGCCCGTTCACGATGAGCCCGAGCCCGAGCCCCTCACCCACGGTGACCAGGGCCATCGACCCACGGCCGGCGCCGGCACCGAACCAGTGCTCCTTGACGGTCAGGGCGTGGACGTCGTTCGCCGTGAAGGCTGCGAGCCCCGTTCGCTCCCGGACCATCCGTGCGAACGGGACGTCGGTCCACCCGAGGAACGGCGACGACGCGACAACGGCCTCTCCGCCCCGGATGAGGACGTCACCGGGCAGGGACACCCCGACGGCGCA
This sequence comes from Curtobacterium sp. 18060, assembly GCF_902706105.1. Lineage (NCBI taxonomy): Bacteria > Bacillati > Actinomycetota > Actinomycetes > Micrococcales > Microbacteriaceae > Curtobacterium > Curtobacterium sp. 18060. Next base: position 21,137 of record NZ_CACSJV010000056.1, read on the forward strand.
GATCGCAGGGTGCACGGCACGGAGGCGCTCGTGCACGGTGCTGATCTGGTCGGCCAGGTCTTTCGGGACGGTGGACGGGACGGTCTCCTCGTGCAGGGCAAGAACGCGTCCGCCCAGGTCGGTCACCGCGGCGTACAGGCGCTCCCGGGTCAGCTTGACGCCGAGGAACTCCCACTGCCCCGAACTCGACTGCAGCAGCTCCGACGGCCGACCGGTGGCCCCACGCACGTCGGTACCGACCTCGACCACGAGCCGGTGTGCCACGAGGATCCGCATCGCCCGGGTCAGGCTCGCGCGCGACAGCCCGAGCGACCGTGCGATCTCCGCCCGCGAGAGCGTGCCGTGGATGAGGATCTCCCGCAGTGCCAAGCGGGAACCCTCGGGCAGTGCCGGCCAGGCTTCGGTCATCGTTCCTCCGTCGTCGGCTGATCCTACGGCTCAGCCCGGAAACGCAGAAAACCCCTGACCAGTGCTGGTCAGGGGTTCCCTGGTCTTACCTACGTTAAGTCCGGCGGCGTCCTACTCTCCCACAAGGTCCCCCTTGCAGTACCATCGGCGCTGAGAGGCTTAGCTTCCGGGTTCGGAATGTGACCGGGCGTTTCCCTCTCGCTATGACCACCGGAACA
>NZ_CACSJV010000057.1:0-20575 GCF_902706105.1 Curtobacterium sp. 18060
GGACCGGCGGCACGGCGGGGCCGCGGCGCGACGGCGGGGTCGGCTGGGGTGCGGTCGGGTCGTTCGTCATCGGTGCAGTCCTTCCACGACGAGCAGGTGCACGGGTTCCTGGAACGCGTCCAGGCGGACGTAGTTCGACGCGCCCCAGACCCAGCGCTGACCGGTCACGACGTCACGGACGTCGAACCGGCTGTCGGCCGGCAGACCGAGCGCAGCGAGGTCCAGGTGCACGGTGGTCTCACGCGCCGAGTGCGGGTCGACGTTCGCGACGACGATCACGGTGTCGGCGTGCCCGGAGCGGATGAACTCGCCGGACAGGTGCTTCGAGTACACGACGGTCGCCGGGTCGTCGGCGGCGTGCACGTGCAGGTTCCGCAGCTGGCGGAGCGCGGGGTGCGCGGCACGGAGCCGGTTGAGCATCGTCACGTACGGGGCGAGTGACGCGCCCTCGGCCTCGGCCAGGGCGAAGTCACGCGGCTTGTACTCGTACTTCTCGTTGTCGATGTTCTCTTCCGAGCCCGGTCGGGCGACGTCCTCGAACAGCTCGTACCCGGAGTACATGCCCCACGTCGGGGCGCCCGTCGCAGCGAGCGCGGCACGTACCTTGTAGCCGGCGCGGCCGCCGAACTGCAGGTACTCCGTGAGGATGTCCGGCGTGTTCACGAACAGGTTCGGGCGCAGGTAGTCGCTCGTCTCGTGCGACAGCTCCTCGAAGTAGGACTCGATCTCTTCCTTCGTGTTCCGCCACGTGAAGTACGAGTACGACTGCTGGAACCCGACCTCGGCCAGTGCGCGCATCATCGCCGGCCGGGTGAACGCCTCGGCCAGGAACACGGTGTCCGGGTGCTCGTCGCGGACTTCGCGGATGACGCGCTCCCAGAACCAGAGCGGCTTGGTGTGCGGGTTGTCGACCCGGAAGATCCGGATGCCGAAGTCGATCCAGTGCCGCAGGACGCGCAGGACCTCGGCGACCAGGCCCTCGGGGTCGGAGTCGAACTGGATCGGGTAGATGTCCTGGTAGCGCTTCGGCGGGTTCTCGGCCGTGGCGATCGAGCCGTCGGCGCGCTGCGTGAACCAGTTCGGGTGCTCGGTGACCCAGGGGTGGTCGGGGGAGCACTGCAGCGCGAAGTCGAGCGCCACTTCCATGCCGGTGTTCTTGGCGGTCTCGACGAAGTCGCGGAAGTCGTCTTCCGACCCGAGGTCGGGGTGGATCGCGTCGTGCCCGCCCTCGGGGGAGCCGATCGCCCACGGGCTGCCGGGGTCGTGCGGCCCCGGGGTGAGCGTGTTGTTCGGGCCCTTGCGCGCGGTCGTGCCGATCGGGTGGATCGGCGGCAGGTAGACGACGTCGAAGCCCATCCGGGCGACGGCGGGCAGACGGCGAGCCGAAGTCCGGAAGTCGCCGCTCTTCCACGAGCCGTCCGGGTTCTTCTTCGCGCCTTCGCTGCGGGGGAAGAACTCGTACCAGGCACCGACGCCGGCACGGGTGCGTTCGACGTCGAGCAGCTGCGTCGGGGAGTGCGTCCGGAGCGAGGTGAGCGGGGCTTCCTCGACCTCGGCCACGATGCGCGGGTCGTCGACGGCGGCCAGGCGCTCGGCCGGGTCGAGGTCGGTGTCGCGCACCTTCGCTGCCGCACGGGTGGCGGCGGGGGAGTCGGTCTCGTCGGCGAGCCGGTCGAGCAGCAGGGCGCCGTCGAGGAGCGTCGCCTCGGTGTCCACCCCGGCCGCGATCTTCAGCCGTGCGGCGTGCAGCCACGTGGCCCAGTCGTCGGAGTAGGACTCGACGTGCCAGGTCCAGACGCCGACGTGGTCGACCTGGACGGTCGCCTCGTACCGGTCGGTCCCGGGCGCGCCGAGGGCCAGGGGGACGGTCCTGGTGCCCCCGTCCGGGCGTTCGAGGACGAGGTCGGCGCCGATGATGCCGTGTCCTTCTCGGAAGACGGTCGCACCGAACGTGATCACCTCGCCGTCGAACGCCTTGCCGGGGAACCCGTTCGGCGTCCTCGGGGCGAGCTCGGTGATCGGGATGCGCCCGATCTTCGGTCGGCGGGGTCGGTCTGCGGTGGCCACGGAGCCGACGCTACCCGGCGAGCGCCTCCGCGTTCCCCGGAATCCGCCCGCTGTGGACGGTCGGGCGCGCCGTGGACCTGTGGAGGAACCGGACGGGAGGCCCGTGGCGGGGCCGCCACGGGCCTCCCGTCCGCCCGCTGGTCACGTGCCGGGCGCGGGCCGGATCGCGCGCTACGCCGGCTCGAACAGGTGGATGCCGGGGCCGTAGGCGGTGAACACCTGACCGGCGGGGCGGAGCCGCTCGTGGTCACGGTGCTTCTCGCTCGACCACGCGAGGCGGTAGCCGAGCACGTCCTCGCGCACCGGCAGCGTCAGGTCACGGGTGCGCCCGCTGCCGTGCACCACGACCAGCACGCGGTCGTACGGCTCGTGCTCGGGTGTGGACTCGGCGAAGTACTGCAGGACGCGGTGCACCGGCTGGTCCCAGCCCTCGATGGTCATCGGGTGCCCGTCCGGCCCGTACCAGGACATCCGCGAGGCACCCGGGGTCTCCTGCCCCTCGACGCCGAAGCGCGTCGGCCGGAGTGCGGGGTGCGCCTGCCGGAACCGGGCGAGCGCGGCGACGGCCTCGGTCATCGACTCGGCGTCCTCGTCGTCGGACCAGTCCACCGGGGTGAGGTCGTCGGACACGACGTACGCGTTGTTGTTGCCGTGCTGCGTGCGGCTCCGCTCGTCACCCGCGGTGAGCATCGGCACCCCGGCGGAGAGCAGCAGCGTCGCCGCGAGGTTCCGCATCGAGCGGCCGCGCGCTGCCCGGACGCCGCGGTCGGCGGTGTCGCCCTCGATGCCGTGGTTGAACGAGCGGTTGTCGTTCGAACCGTCGCGGTTCTCCTCGCCGTTCGCCTCGTTGTGCTTGCCGTCGTACGACACCAGGTCGAGCAGCGTGAAGCCGTCGTGGGCGGTGACGAAGTTGACGCTCGCGAGCGGACCGCGGTCGACGCCGAAGACGTGGCGCGAGCCGGTCAGGGCGCCGGCGAGGGCGCCGATGCCGGTGCGGGGCATGCCGTTGCGGCGTTCCTCGGCGATGTCCGTCAGCCAGAACTGGCGGACCGTGTTGCGGAAGCCGTCGTTCCACTCACTGGTGCGGTCGCCGGCCGCGCCGAACGAGCCGGTCTTCCAACCGTCGGGTCCGACGTCCCACGGTTCGGCGATGACCAGGGTGTCCTGCAGGTCGGGGTGGTTCCGGATCCGCTCGAGCAGGGGGTGCTGCGGATCGAAGACGTGGTGGGCGTCGCGGGCGAGCGCGGCCATCAGGTCGAAGCGGAAGCCGTCGACCTGCACCTCGCGCGCCCAGTACACCAGGCTGTCGACGATCAGGTCCGCCGTGGACTCCACCGAGGTGTCCAGGGTGTTCCCGCAGCCGGTGGTGTCGTAGTAGGTGTCCCGGAACGGCGGCGCGGCCTGGGTCCACCGGTACCGCTCCGCACCGTCGATGCCGCGCAGGCTGGTGGTGGGTCCGCCGAGGCCCTCTTCCGCCGTGTGGTTGTAGACGACGTCGAGCACCACCTGGATGCCCGCTTCGTGCAGCAGCCGGACCATGCCCTTGAACTCGCGCAGGACCGCGGACGCGCCCTCCGCCCGTGCGGGTGCGGAAGCGTGCGCGGCGTGCGGCGCGAAGAACCCGAGGGTGTTGTAGCCCCAGGCGTTCTCGCGGCCGGCGTCCCGCAACCAGTTCTCGGTGTCGAACGCGTGCACCGGCAGGAGCTCGAGCGTCGTGACACCGATCCGGTGCAGGTGCGCGATGGTGCTCTCGTGCGCCACCCCGGCGTACGTGCCGCGCAGGTGCTCCGGCAGGTGCGGGTTCGCGGCGGTCAGCGTGCGGACGTTCGCCTCGTAGACCACGGCGCGGTCGAGCGGGACCGTGGGCTTCACGACGCCGCCCCAGTCGAAGGCGTCGTCCACGACGACGCTCGTCCAGCGGGGCGTGCCGGGTCCGGTGGCGGGTCCGGGCTGGGCCCCGGCGTCGGGTCCGCTCTCGTGCGCGCCGGTCGGGGCGATGCCGCGGGCGTACGGGTCGAGCAGGGGCCGTGTCGGGTCGAACTCGTTCCGCGGTCCGACGGGGCCGTCGACGAGCAGGTGGTACCGGTCACCCGGAGCGATGCCGGGGGTCTCGGCCGTCCACACGTCGGTCGCCGGCAGCCGCTCGAGCGGGTACCGGGCCGACTGCCCGTCCGCTCGCTCGACGACCACGACGACGGCCGTGGTGGTGGCGGACCGCAGGGAGAACCGCGGGACGTCGGCCTCGAGGTCGAACCCCGGGGTGTGGTCGATCGCTGTCTCGTGCACCCGACAAGGGTACGAGGACCGACGCGTATCCTGGACACCGCTCGTTCCAGGGGGTGCAGATGCCGGTCTACCTCGACCACGCCGCGACGACGCCGATCCTGCCGGAGGCGCTCGCCGCGTTCACCGACGCGCTCGGGACCGTCGGCAACCCGTCGTCGATCCACAGCGCCGGGCAGCACGCCAAGATGCTGCTCGAGGACGGCCGCGCCGCCGTCGCCCGGTCGCTCGACGCCGACACCGTCGAGGTCGTCTTCACCTCCGGCGGCACGGAGAGCATCAACCTCGCCGTGAAGGGCCTGTTCTGGGCCCGGCAACGCGATCGTGCCCGCCCCCGCATCGTCGTGCCGGGTGGCGAGCACCACGCCACCGTCGACACCCTGACCTGGCTGGAGACGCACGAGGGCGCCGTCATCGACGTGGTCCCGTTGGACGCGCAGGGTCGCGTCGACCTCGTCGGACTGGAGGCACGGCTCGCCTCCGCCGACGACGTCGCCCTGGTCACGTTCCTGTGGGCGAACAACGAGGTGGGCACCATCCAGCCCGTGGCACGGATCGTGGAGCTGGCGCACGCCGCCGGCGTGCCCGTGCACAGCGACGCCGTCGCCGCCTACGGCCAGGTGCCGGTGTCGTTCGCCGCGTCCGGTCTCGACGCCCTGAGCGTCTCCGCGCACAAGGTCGGCGGACCGGTCGGCATCGGTGCGCTGGTGCTCGGGCGGAAGGCCACCGTCGAGCCCCTCATCCACGGCGGCGGGCAGCAGCGCCAGGTGCGGAGCGGCACCCAGGACGCCCCCGCTGCGGCCTCGTTCGGCGTCGCGGCCACGATGGTCGCCGCCGAACCGATGCCGCACCCGTCGCTCGTCGCCCTGCGCGACCGGCTCGTCGCCGGTGTCCGCGCGGCCGTGCCGTCCGCCGTGCTGATGGGGGACCCCGACGACCGGCTGCCCGGCAACGCGCACTTCACGTTCCCGGGCTGCGAGGGCGACTCGCTGCTGTTCCTGCTCGACGCGGCCGGGGTCGCCGTCTCGACCGGATCCGCGTGCCAGGCCGGCGTGCCCGAGGCGTCGCACGTGCTGCTCGCAATGGGCCTGTCGGAGCAGGACGCCCGCGGCGCGCTCCGGATCACGCTCGGGCACACCTCGACCGATGCGGACGTCGACGCCTTCCTGGCGGCGCTGCCGGACGCGGTCGCGCGGGCCGGGGCTGCGGGCATGGCGTCGCGGGAGCCGTTGCTGGGGCGGTAGCGCGCCCGCCGGTGCGGGTGCGACGCCGACCGGTCAGGTCGTCGATGACGCTTCCCGCAGCACGGTCCGGGCATCGGACGCGTCGGTGATCACCGTGTCGTGCGAAGCGACGAGGACGACGGCGCCGTCGTCTGCGAGGTCGCGGATGAGCTCGACGACCATCCGCGTCCGATCAGCGTCGAGGGCGGAGGTGGGTTCGTCGAGGAGCACCAGCGGAGGTTTCCGAACGAGGACGCGGGCGATCGACACACGCTGACGCTCGCCGCCACTGAGTTCCCCGGCGCGCGCATCGAGCAGCCGGCTGGGCAGATCGACACGATCGGCGGCGGCTTCGATGCTCAAGGGTGTGGAGACGGGGGCGCGAGGTGCTGCTGCCTGCACGGCGGAGATGTTCTTCCGCACCGTCCACTGCGCAACGAGACCGGCGTCCTGGAACACGAAACCGACGCAGTCACGGAGGTACCGGCGCAGTGCCGGTCCACGCAACGTGTCCACCTGCTGGTCGAACACCCGGATCGCGCCGCTCGTCGGTCGCTCGAGTCCTCCGAGCAACCGGAGCAGGGTCGACTTGCCGACACCTGAGGAACCCGTGACGGCGTGGACGGCGCCTGCCCGCGCGGTCAGGTCCAGCCCGCAGACCACGGCGCGGTTCCCGACGGTGTGGTGGAGACCGGTCACGTGCACGGCAGCATCGTCATCGTTCATCGGTCGTGAGTCCCTTCGTGGTGGTGAGCCGAGTGGTGATGAATGCGTTCGTCACGAGGACGACGACCGAAACGGCGATCCCGACGGTGACGAGCGTTCCCGTCGGGATGTCGGCTCCGAGAAGCCCACTGGTCCCCGCGGCGAGGGCAGCGACACCCGTGCTCGCGAGGAAGGCGAGTGACCGGGGTGCCGTCACCAGGTGGACACGGGCAGGAGCTTCGCCGTGCGCTCGGAGGACGAGCAGCTGGTCGCGTCTCCGGGCCACATCGATGCGCGCTCCGATCGTCAGCATGCCGAGCAGCGCGACGAGACCTGCAGCGGCCGAGACGAGCGACACCACGAGCTTCGACTGCGCGGCCGCTGTTCCTCTCGCGATCTGCGTCCCGAGGCTGTCCAGCGAGTACACCGATCGTTCGACGCCCGCCGTGTCGAGCGCTTGCTGCGTCTCTCGTGGGCCGCCTGTGAAGAGCAGGTCGCCCGACGAACCAGCCGCGAAGTACGACTCGTCATCGAGAAGGCCAGCCGACCCCGAGGCGACGACGATGACCGGCGACTCCGAGTAGACCTCGTTCCGGAAGCCGGTCTGCCCGTAGTTGAACACTCGCCCGGCGGGGTACGTGGCGATGTGTGGTCGCTTCGGCGCGGACTGGTTCGGGACGGTGCCGAGCGGCTCCCGGAACGCTTCGAGCCACTCGTCCGCGATCGACTCGGCACGGTCCGCGTGGTCACTCGGCACCAGGAGCCCCCATTCTCCAGGCCCGTCCTTCCCGTGCAATGGATCCGGCAGACCGCCTCCGGAGCGCGCGACGAAGGTCGGATTCGCGAGGATCACGTTCGATTCTGAGTCGCCCGGACTGAACCGATCCCCCCGGACGGCACCCCGCACCCAACTCAGGACCACCTCCCCCTTCCGCTCCGACGCTCGCACCGATGAACTGAACGGCCTGACGGCGTCATCGAGAGCCGATTGGCCGTCGAACCCGTTGAAGATGGTGACCGTGCACGCGGAGCAGCCCCGCCAGTCAGGGCCGCTCGCACGCACGACGGCGAGAGAGGTCCACGCAGCCGAGCCCTGGGCGATGAGGAAGACCACCAGGGTCAGCGTGGCGACCTGTGCCGCCGCCATCGTGACGCGTCCACGCAGCCACGGACGCCAGCTCGAGAACGCCGGGCGGAATCGCACCCCGCGCGGAAGGAGTCCGGGACCGGATGCCCCGACGATGAACGCCGTGAGGAACCCTCCGAGCAGGACCGCGCTGATCGCGAGGTACGACCAGAGCTGGTGTCCGCCGTTGTACGCATGAACCAGCAGGATCGCTGGACCGGCCGAGATGACGAACGCCGCCGAAGCGACGAGCACGGAAGCGGTGATGTCCCGGACGAACGGTCCGAGCACGCCGTGCACCCGGAGGACGGCCTGTGCTCGCACCTGGGCCAACCCGCGGACACGGCCCGCCAGCCACGAGGCGCCTCCGACGACCGCAGCCGCCATCACGAGCGGGGTGTACCCCAGCAAGTACAGAGCCAGCCCGCCCCAGCTCATCGCCTCGACGTGCGTGTCGACTCCCGCGATCGCGAGACGGTCGGACACCGCTTCGAGCGCTCGGGGCGGCAGCGTCGAGAAGTACGTCCCGAGTGGGCTGCTCGGTGCCTGGGTGAGTTCCGTCGTCAGGCTCGTGTCGAACGCAGCGTAGGACCCGGATGGGAAGACACGCTCGTGGGTAATCCGGTCCCCGATGACGGGAGCGAGCGTCCGCGTGGGAGTCCGTCCCGTCGGGTCGATGCGGACCTGGTAGAAGTTCGCTCTGAGGTCCGTCGCCTCTGCGCGGAGGAGCTTCGTGGTCGGGGCGTCCTCACCCGCGTGGGAGATGGTCAGCGCCGACCGGATGGTCGCCATCGACTGCGTGTCGTGGGCGCCTTGCACGGCGAAGCCGAGGAGCAGCGCGATCGCGGCCGCCGCGAAGGCACCGAGTACCCGGAGCATGGTCGAGGACGCCCCGGTACGGCTACTTCGTGTTCCAGAAGGCCGTGTTGCCCCACGCAGTCTTGAGGACCTTCGCAACGGAACGCTTCTCCTTCGCGACCCAGCCCGATCCCCGGCAGCTCGTGCCGTACCCGGAGCAGGCCGTCGACGAGTGCTTCTTCGTCTTGTGGTCGTAGTAGGAGTACGAGTTGCCACCGCCGGTCCCGTAGATCCAGGTGCCGCCGCCCACCTTCTTCGTGGTGAGGATCTGCGCGGGGTCTGTGTCGTCGATGATGACCTGCGTGTCCCCGGTTCCGGAGATCTCGGCGGATCCCCCTGCGGTGCCGCCGCTCGATTCCAGCGCGGACGCTGAAGCCGACGAGGGCATCATGACCGCGGCGACCACCGCCGCGCCCACGAAAAGAGCCGGCAGGAAGCGGACTGATGTACTGATGTTCTGGATGCGCAACATGTCCTGCAATCTATCGGTGGATCAGGGTCCGGGCGCAAGTCGAATCGCCGAGCTGACGCAACGGATCCACACCGGGCCTCCCGGTCTGCCGCGGCGGGTTCGCGCCGGTAGGATCGGTGACCATGGTCGAACTGGACTTCACCGAGCAGCTCTCCGCCCTCCGAGAGACCTTCGGCAACATCCGCTCGGTGGTCGACGTCGACCGCCTGCAGCGTGAGATCGCCGACCTCAGCGAGCAGGCGGGTGCCCAGGACCTCTGGGACGACGTCGAGCACGCGCAGCAGGTGACGAGCGCGCTCTCGCACCGGCAGTCGGAGCTCAAGAAGATCACCGACACCGAGCGACGCATCGACGACCTCGAGGTGCTGGTCGAGATGGCGAACGAAGGCGACGACCAGGACTCGGCCGACGAAGCCGTCGCCGAGCTCAAGGCGGTCCAGAAGACCATGGGCGACCTCGAGGTGCAGACGCTCCTCGACGGCGAGTACGACGACCGCCCCGCCGTGATCACCATCCGCGCCGGGGCCGGCGGCGTCGACGCCGCGGACTTCGCCGAGATGCTCATGCGCATGTACCTGCGGTACGCCGAACAGCACGGCTTCAAGACCACCGTGATGGAGACGTCCTACGCCGAAGAAGCGGGCATCAAGTCCGCCACGTTCGAGGTCGACGCCCCCCACGCCTTCGGCACCCTGTCGATCGAGGCCGGCACCCACCGACTCGTCCGCATGTCGCCGTTCGGCGCAGCGGGCAAGCGGCAGACCTCGTTCGCCGCGGTCGAGGTCATCCCGCTCATGCCGGAGACGATGGTCATCGACATCCCCGAGAACGACATCCGCGTCGACGTCTTCCGTTCGTCGGGCCCCGGCGGGCAGTCCGTCAACACGACCGACTCCGCGGTGCGCCTGACGCACATCCCGACCGGCACCGTCGTCTCCATGCAGAACGAGAAGTCGCAGATCCAGAACCGTGCGGCCGCCATGCGCGTGCTGCAGTCGCGCCTGCTCCTCCTGAAGAAGGAAGAGGAGAACGCGAAGAAGAAGGAGCTCGCCGGCAACATCACGGCGAGCTGGGGCGACCAGATCCGGTCCTACGTGCTGGCGCCGTACCAGATGGTCAAGGACCTGCGGAGCGAGCACGAGGTGAACAACCCCTCAGCCGTGTTCGACGGCGACCTGGACGGCTTCATCAACGCCGGCATCCGCTGGCGCAAGCAATCCGTCGACGCGTAGGGGTTCGTGAGCCGCGCGCCTCGCTTGCTTTCCAAGCGGGGCGACCTACCCTGATCCGGTCATGATCAAATTCGACCAGGTCACCAAGGTCTACTCGGGCAACCCGAGTCCGGCGCTCGACAACCTCACCCTCGAGATCCTCAAGGGCGAGTTCGTGTTCCTCGTGGGCGCCTCGGGTTCCGGCAAGTCCAGCTTCCTGCGCCTCGTGCTCAAGGAGGAGAAGCCCTCCCGCGGCCAGATCCACGTGCTCGGGCAGCGCCTCGGGTCCCTGGCGTCGCGGAAGGTCCCGTACTTCCGGCGCAACCTCGGCGTCGTGTTCCAGGACTTCCGACTCCTGCCCAACAAGAACGTCTTCGACAACGTCGCGTTCTCGCTGCAGGTGATCGGCAAGAGCAAGGGCTTCATCAGCGAGGCCGTCACGGACGTGCTGAAGCTCGTCGGACTCGCGGGCAAGGCGACCCGCATGCCGCACGAGCTCTCCGGTGGTGAGCAGCAGCGCGTGGCGATCGCCCGCGCCGTCGTCAACAAGCCGGCGATCCTGCTGGCCGACGAGCCCACCGGCAACCTGGACCCCACCACGTCCGCCGGCATCATGGCGCTCCTCGAACGCATCAACCAGGGAGGCACCACCGTGCTCATGGCGACCCACGACGCCAGCATCGTGAACCAGATGCAGCGTCGGGTCATCGAGCTGTCGAACGGCACGGTCCTCCGTGACGAGCAGTCCGGCGGCTACCAGACCCAGGCGGTCCCGATCCAGCGCGGCACCGTGTCGAACACCACCGGCATCCAGACCATCCCGGGGCTCATCCGATGAGGCTCGGGCTCGTCATGTCCGAGGTCGGCTCGGGCCTGCGGCGCAACGCGTCGATGGTCGTCTCCGTCGTCCTCGTGACCTTCATCTCGCTCACCTTCGTCGGGACCGCGATCCTGCTCCAGATGCAGATCAACCAGATGAAGGGGTACTGGTACGACCGGGCGCAGGTCGCCGTCTACCTGTGCACCGACACCGACACCACCGGCAACTGCACGGGTGCCAAGGCCACCGAGGACCAGCGGAAGCAGGTCCAGGCCCAGCTCGAGTCGTCCACGCTCAAGCCGTACATCGAGAAGACGTACTACGAGGACCAGGACCAGGCGTTCACCCGCTTCAAGGAGCAGTTCAAGGACTCCGCGGCGACCGAGTTCGTCAAGCCCGAGTACCTCAACGAGACCTTCTGGGTGAACCTGAAGAACCCGTCGCAGGCCGACGTCCTCGTCGAGAGCCTGTCGAAGGTCGCCGGTGTGCAGAGCGTCGTCGACCAACGCGGCTACCTGCAACCGATCTTCAACCTGCTCAACGCGTCGTCGTACACGGCGATCGGCATCGCGGCGCTGATGCTCGTCGCCGCCGTGCTCCTCATCGCGACCACGATCCGGTTGTCCGCCTTCAGTCGCAGACGAGAGCTCGGCATCATGCGGCTGGTCGGTGCGTCGAACCGGTTCATCCAGACGCCGTTCGTGCTCGAGGGGGTGATCGCCGCCGCCATCGGAGCCGTCCTGGCGGGTGGCGCCATCACCGCGGTGGTGTGGTTCTTCGTCCGGAACTTCCTGGCCGAGCGCTTCACCGGCACAGCGTTCATCGGCATGGGGGATGCGGCCATCGTGGTGCCGTCGGTGATCGTCATCGGGGTGTTGCTCGCCGCGGTGTCGGCGTCGATCGCCATCCGCCGCTACCTCAAGGTCTGATCCGCCGCGCCGGGAAGGTGCGTGAGGCGCCTGCTGTTGGGTAGTCTGTAGGGCTGCGCAGTGCAGTGCCCGGAACGAGAGGAGTCGTCATGGCGAAGGAACGCGGTGAGAAGATCGTCGCGACGAACCGTCGCGCCCGACACGACTACCTCATCGAGGACACGTACGAGGCCGGCATGGTCCTGTCCGGCACCGAGGTGAAGTCCCTGCGAATGGGACGCGCCTCGTTGGTCGACGGGTACGCCTACATCGACCGGGGCGAAGCCTGGATCGATGCCGTGCACATCCCCGAGTACACCGAGGGCACGTGGAACAACCACGCACCTCGGCGCAAGCGCAAGCTGCTCCTCCACAAGCAGCAGATCGTGAAGATCTCGCACAAGACGGCCCAGGGTGGCTACACCCTCGTGCCGCTGCAGATCTACTTCCACGACGGCCGAGCGAAGATCGAGATCGCGGTCGCCAAGGGCAAGCGCGAGTTCGACAAGCGTCAGGCCATGCGGGAGAAGACCGACAAGCGTGAGGCCGAGCGGGCCATGCGCACGAAGAACCGCGTCGGCGAGTAGCGGCCTCGTACCTCGGTCAGCTAGACTGAGGGACTGGTCCGATCGGAGCAGTCGCAACACAACTCAACAGCGTGACAGCGGCTCGCACGTCCGGCCCGCATGGGGATGATCGGTTTCGACATTGCCTGTGTGCCGACGGGAAGCGGGCCGAGGACCCACGGTTATCTCGCGAACGATCCGTGGAAAACAACAAGTGCCAATTCCAAGCGCACTGACTTCGCTCTCGCTGCGTAAGCAGCCCAGCACATGAAGTCCGTCGGCCAGGTGACCGTCCCCTAACCTGATCCCGGCGTCATCCAGAGGACTTGCTGCACGGTTGCGCCTCAGGGCCGTGCGGGACTTGCACTGAGACTGGGCCCGTCGTCCTAGAAGCCGGTAGCAAAGGACGGGGCCGAGCAGAACGAACTATCCGGATACGCCCGTAGAAGACGTCGAATTGCAGCGATGGACGGGGGTTCGATTCCCCCCATCTCCACCATTCGCCGGTCGTCGAGCCGCTGTCACCACGTGTTGCACGAACGCCCCGTCACCGTCCCTGGACGATGCCGGGGCGTTCGCTGTCTCGCCACGTCAGGGGACTACGCTCCGGAGGAGGCGCAGGGAAACGCCCGCGCCGACCCCGAACGGAAGGCCCCCACGTGGTGCAGGAGATCGCGATCCGAGTCCGTCTGCGCGAGCAGGAGCGAGTGGTGCTCGCCGACTACGAGCGGATCGTGGGGTCCGTCGCCACGGTTGCCGCCCTCGCTGCCTGGCTGCCCACGCCCGACGCCCGCCTGGTCGTCCGCGGCCGGGGTGCCGAGCCCGTCCGCCTCGAGACCGTCACCTACGGTTCGGTCGTCGAGATGCTCGTCGTGCTCGACCAGCGTTCGGCTGCTGTCGAACGGGGTGCAGCAGCGATCGCGGCGCTGATCGAGTCGGTGCGGCACGAGCACGTCGCCGATGACGTGGCCGGGGTCGCCGGTGAGCTGGACCGCCTGGACCGCGCTGCACCGCGTGGACGGTCGGTCGTCGAGCGCACGCTCCGCACGTTCCTCGAGGGTGCGCGCGCCGACGTCCTGGCACGCAAGACCACGACCCGGGTGCGGACCGCGCAGGCGCTGTTGCGGCTCGCCGAGGACGACGCGGTGCTCACCGTGGAGCGGGTGACGGACGCGCTCGCGCCCGTGCTCGAGGAACACGCGGTCGACGTCGCGCTGGACACGGGTTCCGCCGTGGTCGTCGAGCCGATCGACGGGGTCGAGTCGCCGGAGCAGGCACCGGTCCTGCCGTTGCCTTCGGGGGAAGCGAAGCCGAAGAAGTCGGACAAGAAGCCGTCCAAGAAGCAGGACGACGGCAAGAAGCCGAAGAAGTCGGACAAGACGCCGTCCAAGAAGAAGGACAACGGCAAGAAGAAGTCCGACAAGAAGAAGTCGGACAAGAAGGACGACGGCAAGAAGAAGAAGTCCAAGAAGTAGCAGCCTGAGTGCTTATACAGCGCAATTGTTTCCGGCATGTTAAAGAATCCGGCCAAGCCGCTGTCCCGGTGCCAGAGTCGATGAGCGCGACCCCCGTTCGTGGGGCCCGCTCACTCGACGGGAGCAGCAGTGGCTACAACGACGACGCCGGCGTTGCCGGACTCCGGCCTCAAGCGGAACGTGGGCTTCATCGGGCTCATCTGGGCCTCGACGGGGTCGATCATCGGCTCCGGTTGGCTCTTCGGGTCGCAGGAGGCACTGAAGACCGCCGGCCCGGCCGCGATCATCTCGTGGCTCATCGGCGGTGTGGCGATCCTCGTCCTCGCCCTCGTGCACGCCGAACTCGGCGGCATGTTCCCGATCGCGGGCGGGACGGCCAGGTTCCCGCACATCGCGTTCGGTGGCATCGCCGGCGCGTCGTTCGGCTGGTTCTCCTGGTTGCAGTCCGTGACCGTCGCTCCGATCGAGGTCGAGGCGATGATCAAGTACGCGCAGCACTGGCAGTTTGCGCACCCGTGGCTGCACACCACGACGGTGGACGGGGAGACGCAGCAGCTGCTCACCGGCGCGGGCATCGCGGTCGCCGTCGTCCTCATGGCGGTGGTCACCGTGATCAACCTGCTCAGCGTCCGGATCCTCGCGAACACGAACTCGGCGGCGACGTGGTGGAAGGTCGCCATCCCGCTGCTGGTCATCGTCGTGCTGGCGTTCAGCGGGTTCCACGGCTCGAACTTCACGGCGGCCGACGGCTTCATGCCCGAAGGCGCCAAGGGGGTCCTGGCGGCGGTGTCCACGTCCGGCATCATCTTCGCCTTCCTGGGCTTCGAGCAGGCCGACCAGCTCGCGGGTGAAGCGAAGAACCCGCGGCGGGACATCCCGCGTGCCGTCATCGGCTCGGTGCTCATCGGGCTGGTGATCTACCTGCTGCTGCAGGTCGTGTTCCTCGGGGTGCTCCGGTCGGATGCGATCCAGGGGTCCTGGGCCACCGCCGACTTCACGAAGTACACGGGGCCGTTCGCCGACATCGCGATGGCCGCGGGCATCACGTGGCTGGCGGTGGTCATCTTCATCGACGCGATCATCTCGCCCGCGGGGACCGGGCTGATCTACGTGACGGCGACGAGCCGCATCTCCTACGGACTCAGTCGCAACGGGTACTTCCCGAAGGCGTTCGAGTGGACGACGAAGCAGGGCGTGCCGTGGGTCGGGCTCGTCACGGCGTTCGTCGTCGGTTGCGCGTGCTTCGCACCGTTCCCCTCGTGGCAGGGGCTGGTGAGCCTCATCACGAGCGCGTCGGTCCTGATGTACGCCGGTGCCCCGTTGGCGCTCGGTGCGTTCCGGAAGCGGATCCCGGAGATCGAGCGCCCCTACCGGATGCCCGCCGCCGCGGTGCTGTCACCGGTCGCGTTCATCGTCGCGAACCTCATCATCCTGTGGACCGGGTGGGACACCGACTGGAAGCTCGGCGTCGCGATCCTCATCGGTGCCGTGGTGATCATCCTGAACAACGTGTTCCGCGGTGCCTCGAGCGTCCGGCCGCGCTGGGACTGGAAGGCGGCGCAGTGGCTGCTGCCCTACCTGATCGGCATGGGGCTCATCGTGTTCCTCAGCGACTTCGGTCCGCTGACGCACCCGCTGTTCCCGCTGTGGATCGACATCGTCGTGGTCGCGGTGTTCTCACTGGTGATCTACTACTGGGCGATCAACTCCGCCTCGGACCGTGCGGAGATCCTCCGCACGGCCGACGACGTCCGTGACGTCGAGGAATCAGGCGTGGTCGAGCCGGTCCACCACTAGTCGAGCCGGTCCACCACTAGTCGAGCCGGTCCACCACTAGAAGTCGAACAGGTTCGCCCGGATGCCCCCGGCGCCGTACTCCCGCCGCAGGAGCCCACGGCGCCGGAGCACCGGCACCAGGTCGCCGAACATCCGGTGGATCTGCGCCGGGTGCAGGTCGCCCGAGAAGATGATGCCGTCGTTGTCGGCGTCCGACCCGAGCTCCTCGATGAAGTCGGCGAACTCGTCGGCGGTGCCGACGAAGCCCTCGCGCGAGGACACCCGCCCCTTGCGGGCCTTGCGTTCCAGGAGCGCGCGCAGCGGGGCGTCCGGGGTGTCGCCGAGCAGCCCGCGGATCGTGCCGGCGGAGACGTGGTCGCCGAAGGTCCCGTCCGGCACGGGCGCGTCGAGGTCGAGCGCGAGCAGGTCCGTCTCGGAGTCGCTCGACCACGCGATCGCCGCGGTCCGCAGGTCGTCGTCGGACGGGTGCCGGGACGCCTCGACGATCCGGTCGGCCTCGTCGGACGACGAGACGATCTCGGGCTTGAGGACGAACAGGATGCGCAGGTCGGCGGCCGTGCGTCCGGCGGCCTGCGCTGCGGCGATCACGCGACCGCGGTAGTCCGCCACCGCGGCGGCCGACAGGGGCGCGAGCGCGAGTTGCACGTCCGAGTGGGTGCCGGCGAACGCGAGGCCCCGACCGGAGCCACCGGGGGAGACGACCACCGGGTCCGAGTCGAGCGGCAGCGCGTTGAGCGGGCCGTCGGCGGTGAAGTACGCGCCCTCGTGGTGGAACGCGTCGAGGGCGTCGCCGTCAGCGAAGTGCCAGTCGGAGGGGTCCCCGACGTACCCGGACGACCCCCACGACCCCCAGAGCCGGCGGAGCAGCGTGATCCACTCCTCGGCCCGGTCGTACGCCTGGTCGTGCGGCAGCGGCGGCAGACCAGCGTGCCGGGCACTGCCGACGTCGGTCACGACGTTGATGCCGAGCCGTTCGGACGACAGGTGCGCCAGCGTGGCGAACTGTCGTGCGGCCAGGTACGGCGGCGTGAACCCGGCGTTGACGGTCGGCGCGATGCCGATGTGCGAGGTCGCCGCGAACAGGTACGGCGCGAGCAGCAACGGGTCGTGCTTCGGGCCGCCGTACGCCTGGCGGATGCGCAGGTCGAGCGTCGACGGGTTGCCGAGCGAGATGGCGTCCTCCGCGATCACCAGGTCCATGCCGGCCTGCTCGAGCGTGCGGACGGACTGCTGGTACAGGTCGGGCTTGGTCCAGTCGTGGCCCCAGTCCCAGTCCGAGCGCCCCCACGCCTGCGGGCCGAACCCGCGTGAGAAGAAGTACCCGAAGTGTTGCGGTCGTGCCATCGTCTAGAGCTCCTCCGAGATCACGTGCGTGCCCGGGACCGAGTGTTCCAGGGACGCACGCTCCGCGTCGGACGCGCCACGGGCCTCCAGACCGACTCTGCCGTCTGCAGAACGCAACGCGGCGAACCCGCGTTCCAGGTCGCGGAGCAGGTCCGCGACGTCCTCGATGCCGACCGACAGACGGATCAGGCCGTCGTCGATGCCCTGGTCGGCGCGCTCCGCGGCGGTCTTGCCGGCGTGCGTCGTCGTCGCGGGGTGCAGGATCAGCGAGCGGACGTCGCCCAGGTGGGTCATCCGGCTGAACAGCTGGACGCTGTCGATGAAGGTGTGCGCGGCGGCTTCGCCGCCCGCCAGCGTGAACGCGAAGACGGAGCCGGCACCGCGCGGCAGGTAGCGCTGGGCGAGGTCGTGGAACGGACTGGAGGCCAGACCCGCGTGGTCGACGCTCGTCACCTCCGGCTGTGCTTCCAACCACTGCGCCACCGCCAGCGCGTTCGCGCTGTGGCGTTCCACGCGCAGGCTCAGCGTCTCGATGCCCTGGCGGATCAGGAACGCGTTGAACGGCGACGGGGTGGGGCCGATGCGCGAGGCGACGACGTCACGCGCGAAGACGACGAACGCCCGGTTGCCGTAGCGCTCGACGTAGCTGTCGCCACCGAGCGACCGCTCCGGGCTGGTGAGGTGCTGCCAGCGCTCGGGGGAGGCGGACCAGTCGAACGTGCCGCCGTCGACGACCACGCCGCCGAGGCCCGCGCCGTGGCCGGACAGGAACTTCGATGCCGAGTGGATGACGATGTCGGCGCCGTGCTCGACCGGGCGGACCAGGTACGGCGTCGCCAGGGTGTTGTCGACGATCAGGGGGACGCCGGCACGGTGCGCGGTGTCGGCGACGCCGGTGATGTCGAGGACGTCGTTCTTCGGGTTCGGGATCGTCTCGGCGAAGAACGCCTTCGTGTTCGGGCGGACGAGCCGTGCCCACTCGTCGAGGTCGCGCTGGTCGGCGACGAAGTCGACCTCGATGCCGAGGCGGCCGAGGTTCTGCACGAGCAGCCCCTTGGTGCCCTCGTAGATGCTGCGGGCGGCGACGACGTGGTCGCCCGCCTGCAGGAGCCCGAGGAACGCGATCGTGGCGGCCGCCTGGCCACTGCCGACCAGGATCGCCTCGACGCCCCGCTCGAGCAGGGCGACGCGGCGCTCGACGTCGGCGTTCGTCGGGTTGCCGAGGCGGGTGTAGGTGTAGCCGTCCTCGGTGCCGGCGAAGCGGTCGCGCGCCTGGTCGAAGTCGTCGAAGAGGAAGCCGGAGGACATGTGGATGGCCGGGATCCGTGCGCCGTGCCCCGCGTCGGGCACGAAGCCGCCGTGCACCTGTTCGGTCGAGAAACCGTGATCGTCGTTCGCCATGGGACACCTCCGGGAGTCGTCTGGCGGTAGCCTCGCAGCCTTCGCTGCGTGGACAGGCGATTGCGGCGTTCCGTTACGCGGAACCGGGGTGCGGTGGGGTCGCGGCGGAGCCCTGGCGGCTGCCACGATGGGGGCATGGCGACCGACGAAGCGACCCTGATCATCCGCGATGTCCGTCCGTGGGGTGGTACACGGTCGGACATCCGGGTGGCGGACGGCCGCATCGTCTCGGTCACCGCGACCGGAGCGGGCGACGGCGTCGCGGGCGGTGCCAGTGCCAGTGCCAGTGCCAGTGCCAGTGGCGGTGCCGGTGCCGGTGCTGGTGCTCGGGTCGTCGACGGGCGCGGCCAGCTCGCGCTGCCGGGGCTCGTCAACACGCACGCCCACGTCGACAAGAGCTGGTGGGGGCACGAGTGGGAGTCGTACGGCGGCGAGCCCGGCACGCAGGGGCGCATCGCGCACGAACGAGCTCGGCGTGACGCCCTCGGGATCCCGAGCGAACCCGTCGCCACCCGGGTGCTGCGCGAGGGGCTGCGCACCGGCACCACCCGGGTCCGCACACACGTCGACGTCGACCTCGGCGTCGGGCTGCGGGGGATCGAGGCCGTGCGTGCGGCGGCCGACGCGCTCGACGGTGCGGTCGAGGTGTCGATCGTCGCGTTCCCACAGGACGGCGTGCTGCGGCGGCCCGGTGTGCTCGACCTGCTGCGGCAGGCGGCGACGGCCGGAGCCGACCACATCGGTGGGCTCGACCCGTCGCTCATCGACCGCGACCCGGTCGGGCAGCTCGACGGCCTGTTCGCCATCGCCGCCGACACCGGGTGCGGCATCGACATCCACCTGCACGAGCCCGCCGAGCTCGGTGCGTTCGCGTTCGACCTGGTGCTCGACCGGGTGGAGCGGCTCGGCATCGCACCGGGCAGGGTCAACATCGCCCACGGGTTCGCGATCGTCGACGTCGATCCCGTGCGTCGCCGCGACCTGCTCGCCCGGATGGCGTCGCTCGGCGTCACGATGACCACCGTCGCCCCGGTGCGGATGCGACAGCTTCCCCTGCACGAGTTCGACGAGGCCGGCGTGCGGTTCGGCTTCGGCACCGACGGCATCCGTGACCTGTGGAGCCCCTACGGCGACGGCGACCTGCTCGGCATCGCGTGGCAGTACGCGCGGGCCGGCGGTGTGGTGCGGGACGAGGACCTGACCCGCGTGGTGGAGCTCGCCACGCGCGACGGTGCCCGGTTCGTCACCGACGAGGCGCACGACCTCGTGGCGGGGGCGCGTGCCGACGTGGTGCTGCTCGACGCCGAGAACCCGATGGACGCCCTGGTGCGACGGGTGCCGCGGTCGCTCGTCGTCGCCGGCGGCCGGGTGTTCGACCCCGCCGAGCTCGCGCAGCGCCCCTGGGAGTAGCGCGGGGCTGCGCACCCGTTCTGCGACATTGCACCAGTCGATCACCGCGTGGATCGTCGCGGACGTGGTGCGACCACGGCACCCCGTCAGAAGAGCGCGCGCACGCCCGCAACCACGGTGTCCCAGACCTCGAGCAACGGGACCCGCGCGAGCCACACCGCCAGGCCGTTCACCAGCACGAACAGCACGAACCAGAGCCCGGCCGGCACCCGCATCTCGGCTGCGGCGATGTGGAAGTCCGTCTGCACGCGGGCGCCGGTGAGCAGCCACCGGGCGACCTGCACGACGGACCGCAGTCCGTCGACGACGAAGAACGCCCCGACCGCGGCGACCACGAGCACCGTGGTCTCGGACGGACGCAGTGCCACCCACAGCGCCAGGACGTCGAACCCGAGCACGACGAGCAGCCCGAACCAGTTCCGCACGAACACCAGCGCCACGAGCCCGATGACCCCGAGCACGGCGACGGGCAGCCACCGCGAGCCGTGCAGCACCCCGGTCACCAGCAGCACCCCGGCCCAGAGCGGCGCGCTGTACCCGGCGTAGAGGTTGAGGATCCGGACGAGCCAGCGGATGCCGCCGGGGACCCGGCCGAGCTGGACCCAGGCCTCGCCGGAGCCGTCCGGGTGCAGGTCGATGCGCTGGATGCGGCCGCCGAACGGGACGACGACGATGCAGTGCCCGACCTCGTGGGCGATGGTCGCGGCGATCCGGGCGACGCGTCCGACGAGCGGCAGGAACGGCAGGAGCGCGCCGACGACGAGCGCGACGAACACGAGGGGCGGGGCTGCGGTGGTCAAGGGACCAGCATCGCAGCCGTGTCCCGCGAACTGCCCGAGACCCGGCGTCGAGGACGATGTGGAACGACACCCTCGACGTCGTACGACATCGAGAACGTCGATCCGAGTC
>NZ_CACSJV010000058.1:0-20374 GCF_902706105.1 Curtobacterium sp. 18060
CCCCGACCGAACCACTCCACCGCAGCCACCCGCTGCGCACTCGTCAACGACGACGCGGTACCACCCACACGAACCATCCCCGGATCTCGAACCGACTAATCAGTCCAAGAACCGGGGACCAGTCCAGGGCCCGCCCCGCGCCTCCCCAGCGTCAGTGGGTCGCGTCCACCGCAGCGGGCGTCCCCGACCAATCAGCGGACACCGCAGCAGCGGCCGACGCTGCCGACTCCGACTCCGACCCCGCCGCAGCCGACGGATCCACCGGCAGGTGCACCGTGAACACGGTGTCGCCCGGCTCGCTCGCCACCTCGACGCTGCCGCCGTGCGCCTGCACGACCGCGTCCACGATCGCGAGCCCGAGCCCGGTCGACCCCACGGTGCGCGACCGGGAGCTGTCGGCACGGGCGAACCGCTCGAACAGCTTCGGCAGGAACTCCGGGTCGATGCCCTGGCCGGTGTCCCGCACGGTCAGGTCCACGCCGGGGCCGGACGGCGACGGCGCGAGACCCACGGTGATGCGGGTGCCCTCTGGTGTGTGGGTCCTGGCGTTGGTGACGAGGTTCACGATCACCTGGTGCAGGCGCGCGGCGTCCCCCACGACCACGACGGGTGAGGACGGCACGTCGATCTCGATGACGTGTTCCGGCGATGCTGCGTGGGCGTCGTTGACGGCGTCGAGCACGAGGCCGGTCAGGTCGACCTCGTCGAACTGGATCTCGCGCCCCTCGTCGAGGCGGGCGAGGAGCAGCAGGTCCTCGACCATCGACGTCATCCGGATCGACTCGGACTCGATGCGGCTCATGGCGTAGACGACGTCCTTCGGCAGGTCACCGCCCATCCGACGGGTGAGCTCGGCGTACCCGCGCACCGAGGCGAGCGGGGTGCGGAGCTCGTGCGAGGCGTCCGCGACGAACTGCCGGACCTTCTGCTCCGAGCGTTCCCGGGCCTGCATCGCGCTGCCGATGTGCCCGAGCATCCGATTGAAGGCGCTGCCGACCCGGCCCACCTCGGTGCGGGGGTCGGTGTCGGGCACGCGGACGCCGTCCAGGGCGTCACTGCGGTCGAGGGGCATCCGGGCCACGGTCGAGGCGGTCTCGGCGACGCGCTCGAGCGGGCGCAGCGAACGCCGGACCACGACGGCGGCGACGATCGACGCGGCGAGCAGCGCGGTGCCGACGACGATGACGACCACCCAGAACAGCGACCAGACGCTGGCGTAGACCGGGGCCATCGGCAGTCCGACGACCAGGACGGCGGGACCGACGGTGACGGCGGTGAGCCGGTAGCGCCCGATGTCCGAGCCGAGGTCGACGGTCTCCGGGTCGCCGCCCACGCGCACCTGGCCGAGAGCCGAGGCACTCGACTGCGTGATGGAGCTCGGTCGCCCGTAGTCGTCGAGGACGTTCGCGATGACGACCTGCCCGTCCACGAAGTAGGCGGTCAGGGTGCCGGCGGCCTGCCCCGACGGACGGGACAGGTCGATGCTCGGCTGCCCGCTCTGGTTCTGCTCGAGGTAGCGCTGCGCACGGTGGGTGGCGCTGGTGATCTGCTTGTCGATCGCACCCGTCTGGATCGACGAGAGCGCGATGATGCTCGCCGCCCCGATCACCGCGCTGACGGCGACGACGAGGGCGACGATGCTCAGGACGAGCCGGCGCCGGAGGGTCACGAGGTGGGCTTGATGACGTACCCGACGCCGCGCACCGTGTGGATCATCGGGGTTTCGCCGGCGTCGATCTTCTTCCGCAGGTACGAGATGTAGATCTCGACGACCGAGGACTTGCCGCCGAAGTCGTACGACCACACGCGGTCCAGGATCTGCGCCTTCGACAGCACGCGACGGGGGTTGCGCATCAGGAAGCGGAGGAGCTCGAACTCGGTCGCGGTCAGCTCGATCGGCCGGCCGGCACGGTGCACCTCGTACGACTCCTCGTCGAGCACCAGGTCGCCGACGACGATGCGGGAGTCGCCGGCCTCGGAGATCGAGATCTGCGAGCGGCGGATGAGGCCTCGCAGTCGCGCCACCACTTCCTCGAGCGAGAACGGCTTGGTGACGTAGTCGTCGCCGCCGGCGGTGAGCCCGGTCACGCGGTCCTCGACCGAGTCCTTCGCGGTGAGGAACAGCACCGGGGTGTCGTCGTTGTTCTGCCGCAGCCGGCTGAGCACCTGCAGGCCGTCGAGGTCCGGCATCATCACGTCGAGCACCATCGCGTCGGGCTTGAACTCCCGCGCCGTCGTCAGGGCGTCCTGCCCGCCGTTCGCGCTCTTGACGTCCCAGCCCTCGTAGCGGAGCGCCATGGACAACAGGTCGGTGAGGCTGGCTTCGTCGTCGACGACCAGGATGCGCAACGGGGTTCCGTCGGCACGCGTGAGGCGCGGGGCTGCTGCAGGCTGGGAGATGGTCACGTCTTCGAGTATCGAGGAATTCCTATGAGCTGTCTGTGGACCGCCCCTCCGCGCTCTGTGGATCGCTCCGAGTGCACTCGGCCGCTCCTTCGTAGGTTGGGGGGATGCTGCGATCCTCTGCTTGGCCACCGTCCGCCAGGCACGTCGACACCGCGGGGATCGAGGAGACGGCCGGGAGGCCCGGCTCGAGCCCGGCAGACCGTCTGACGGCCGCGCGCACACTCGCCGCCACCACCCCGCTTCTGTCCGCGGGGACCGCCGGCGGCTTCCTCACCACGCTCGCCGCCGTCGCCGCGGGCGACGTCGCGACCGCCCGCACCGTCGAACCCCACCTCGACGCGCTCGGCATCCTGCAGCAGGCCGACGTACCGGTCCCCGCCGACTCGACCTGGGGCGTCTTCGCCGCCGAGGGGCCGGGACTCCGCCTCGAGGCCGCGCTCCAGGACGACGGCACGGCGCTCCTCACCGGCACGAAGCCGTGGTGCTCCCTCGCGTCGACGCTGTCGCACGCGCTGGTGACCGCGCACGCCGGCGACGACCGTGTCCTCGTCGCGGTGGACCTGCGGCAGGACGGCGTCACCGCGCACGACGAGGCCTGGGTCGCCCGGGGCATGCCCGACGTGCCGAGCGGCCCGGTGGACTTCGACGGTGCCACGGCACGGCTCGTCGGTGCACCCGGTTGGTACCTGCGGCGACCGGGCTTCGCGTGGGGCGGCATCGGCGTCGCCGCGTGCTGGTGGGGCGGTGCGGTGGGCCTCGGCCGGGTCCTGCGCGCGCTGGCTGCGGCCCACCCGCAGTCCGAACTGCTGCAGGCCGCGCTCGGTGCGACCGTGCTCGACCTCGCGGACGCCGAGGACGCCCTCGCCGACGCCGCCGCACGGATCGACCGGTCCGGGGAGCCCGACGCCGCCGAGGTCGACTGGCCGCTGCTCGCCCAGACGGTGCGCTCCCGGGTGCGTCGGGCGGTGGACGCCGTGCGTGAGCGGGTCGTCGCCACCGTCGGACCGGCTCCCCTGACCTCGGACCCCGCGGTCGCGGCGCGGGTCGCCGACCTCGAGCTCTACGTGCTGCAGGACCACGGGGCTCGTGACCTCGCCCGGATCGGCCGCATCGTGACGGAGCGCGGCGGTGTCGCGTGGTGAGCTTCGACCACCGCGAGCCGGGCACCGACCCCGCGGCGTGGACACCGTTCCTCGACACACGGTCGGCCACACCCCTCGACCTGGACGGCATCGGCTCCGTGGTGGTCCTCGCGCCGCACCCCGACGACGAGACCCTCGGTGCCGGCGGGCTCATCGCGACCGCAGCCGACGCGGGACTCCCCACCCACGTCGTGCTCCTCACCCGCGGCGAGCGCTCGCACCCGGACTCCCCCACCACGACGGCGTCGGAGCTGGCCATCGTGCGCGACGACGAGTTCACCCGGGCCCTCGCCACGCTGCACCCCGGGGCGACGGCGTCGTCGGTCGGGATCCCCGACGGCGGGACGCGGGAGCACCGGGACGAGGTCACCGACGCCCTGCGGCGAGCGCTCGACGACGCGGTGCGGCCGACGCTCGTGGTGGCGCCGTGGCGCGGGGACGGTCACCGGGACCACCGCATCGCTGGTGAGGTCGCCGAAGCGGTCACCGCCGAGGCCGACGAGGTGTCGCTGCTGACGTACCCGATCTGGGCGTGGCACTGGGACGACCCGTCTGCGTCCGCACAGCCGTGGGACCGAGCTACGGTCCTGCCGTTGGCCGACGCCGTCCGGAAGCGGAAGCGCGCCGCCCTCGACGCCTACGCCTCGCAGGTCCGCCCGCTGTCCGGTGCCGCCGGGGACGAGGCGATCATCGACGACCGGCACGCCGCGCACCACCTGCGGTCGGCCGAGTGGTTCTTCGCGCCCGAGCCGACGGCGTCGCGCTCGCGGGAGTCGTTCGACGCGCACTACGAGCGGAAGCCGGAGGGCTGGGACTTCGAGCGCTCCTGGTACGAACGCCGCAAGCGGGCGGTGACGCTCGCCGCGCTCCCCCGCGAGCGGTACCGGTCCGCGCTCGAGCTCGGCTGCGCCACGGGCGTCCTCACCGCAGCGCTCGCCGAACGGGCCGACGCCGTGCTCGGCACCGACATCTCGGCCGCACCGTTGGCCCGGGCTGCCGTCCGTGCGCCGGGGGCCCGGTTCGTGCAGGCCTCGCTGCCCGCCGAGTGGCCGACGGGTCAGTGGGACCTCGTCGTCATGTCCGAGGTGGGCTACTACCTGTCCCCCGCCGACCTCGACGAGACGATCGACCGGGTGCTGGCGTCGCTCGACGACGACGGCGTGCTGGTCGCCTGCCACTGGCGCCACCCCGACGACGAGGCGGTGTCGAGCGGTGACGCGGTGGACGCCCGGCTCGCGGAACGGTGGCCACGACCGGCGCTCGTCCGCCACGTCGAACCGGACTTCGTGCTGAGCGTGCTGCCCGGCCCCGGCGTCGTGTCGGTCGCACGGGCCGAGGGACTCGTCCGGTGACCGCGCCCTCCGGCGTCACGCGGATCGACGTCGTGCTGCCCGCCCACGACGAGGAGGACCGCATCGCCGCCTGCCTCGACGCCCTGCTCGCCGCCCGCGCCCGACTCGCCGGGGAACACCCCGACGTGGCGGTCTCGGTGACGGTCGTGCTCGACGGCTGCACCGACGACACGGCGACGGTCGTCGAGCGCTTCCCCGTCGACGTCGTCGCGACCGCCCACGTCGGCGTCGGTCGGGCGCGGACCATCGGGGCCACGCACGCGCTCCGGCAGCACCCCGCCGACCCGGCGTCCCGCTGGCTCGCCCACACCGACGCGGACTCGCGGGTGCCGGAGGGCTGGCTGGTCCAGCAGGCCGATGCCCTCCGCTCCGGGGCGCACGTGCTCGTCGGCGCCGTCGTCCCCGACCCGGACGACCTGGACCCGGTCGTGCTCGCCCGGTGGACGCAGGCGCACCCGCCCGGTGCCGCGCTCGGGCACGTGCACGGCGCGAACCTCGGCGTGCTGGCATCGGCGTACCTGGCGCTCGGCGGGTTCGACCCCGTCCCCGAGCACGAGGACGTCCGGCTCGTCGATCGGGCGCACGCGATGGGGTTCCGCGTCGACGCGACGGTCGACCTGCCGGTGGTGACGAGCGGTCGGTTCGCCGGCCGGACGCCCGGCGGCTACGCGGAGCACCTGCGTCGGGCGTACGGCGACGCGAGCTGAGGGCCCCTTAGACAGCTCATAGGCTGCCGATGGGGCGGCCACTGACCGGCTGCCTACGTTCTCCTCCGTCGGCCCCGCCGTGCGCTCTGCGCGGCCGGTGACCCCAGCCGGCCACCACCGAGGAGAACCATGTTCCTGACGTACCTCAGGCGCGAACTCACGAACCGCAAGAAGCAGACCGTCATCATCGCGATCGGCATGGCGTTGGCCATCGCCCTCGTGGTCATCGTGTCCTCGATCGCGGGCGGCGTGAAGGCGGCCCAGTCCAGCGTCCTGCAGTCCGTGTACGGCGTCGGCACCGACATCACCGTCACGAAGACGACGACCCCGAGCGCGTCGGGCTCCGGTCGACCGAGCTTTGACTTCGGCAGCCAGAGCGGTGACGACAGCGACAGCAGCGGTTCGACCGACCTGTCGCAGTCACGGCTCGCCGTCGCCCGCGGCACGAGCACGCTCAGCGCCGCGAACCTCACGACCGTGACGGGCACCGACGGCGTCAAGGCGGCGACCGGTGTCCTGACCCTCGAGAACAGCACGTTCTCGGGGCAGGTCCAGCAGTCGACCGACGGCAGCAGCACGGACAGCAGCAGCTCCGACAGCAGCAGCACGGACAGCTCCACCCAGCAGGGGCCGCCGAGTGGCGACTCCGGCCAGGGCGGCGGCTTCGGGGGCGGTTCGTTCAACGTCGACTCGTTCACCGTGACCGGCATCCCGGTCTCCGGCGACGCCGTCGGCCCCCTGACCAGCACCGAGCTCACCAAGGGCCGCACGTTCACCGCGAAGGACGCCGGCAAGGACGTCGTCGTGCTGGACGCGTCCTACGCGAAGAGCGAGTCGAAGGCGGTCGGCGACACCGTCGACATCGGCGGCACCGACTTCGAGGTCATCGGCATCGTCACCTCGACCGGCTCGTCGTCGACGACCGGCTCGAACACCTACATCCCCCTCGACACCGCGCAGGCGCTGGCGGACCTGGACGGCAAGGTCACCTCGATCTACGTGTCCGCCGAGTCCTCGTCGGACGTCAGCGCGATCAAGACCGCCCTGCAGCAGAAGCTCACCACCGCCACGGTCTCCACCGAGTCCGACCTGGCGTCGAGCGTCTCCGGTTCGCTGAGCACCGCGTCGAGCCTCGTCTCGAACCTCGGCACCTGGCTGTCGATCGTCGTGCTGGCGGCGGCGTTCCTCATCGCGATCCTCTTCACGATCTCCGGCGTCACGAGGCGCACCCGCGAGTTCGGGACCCTCAAGGCCATCGGCTGGTCGAACGGCCGCATCACCCGGCAGGTCGCCGGCGAGTCCCTCGTGCAGGGCCTCATCGGCGGTGTCCTCGGCGCAGCAGCCGGCCTGATCGGCATCCTCGTGGTGAACATCATCAGCCCGACCATCTCGGCGAGCGCCTCGAGCACGACCGGTGGCGGCGGCGCAGGTGGCGGCGGTGGCATGCCCGGTGGCGCGGCGACCGCGGCCGCGGGCAGCGGTACGACGGGCGGCGCCCCGGCCGGCGGCTTCGGCGGCGGCGCGAGCACCGCGTCGACGACCGACGTGGTCCTGCACGCCCCGGTGACCGTCGAGGTCATCCTGCTGGCGATCGGCCTCGCGATCCTCGGTGGCCTCATCGCCGGCGCACTCGGCGGCTGGCGCGCGAGCAAGCTCCGTCCGGCCGAGGCACTGCGGAGCGTGGCCTGATGCCCGGCCCCGCCACCGGCGCGGTGCCGACCGCCGGACCCGCACCGACCCCGAGCACGCGACCAGAAGGAGCGACCGTGACCAGCACCGACACCGCACCCGGCCAGGCGGAGGCGAGCCGCGCCTCCAGTCCGATGTACCGGCTGACCAACGTCAGCAAGACGTACAAGCAGAAGAACCGCACCGTCACCGCCCTGACGAACGTGGACCTGACGATCCCGCAGGGACAGCTCGTGGCGATCCAGGGGCCGACCGGCGGCGGAAAGTCGACACTGCTGCAGATGCTCGGGGCACTCGACCGGCCGACGGCCGGCTCGATCCACCTCGGCGGCGACCGCGACGTGGCGAAGCTCGGCGACCGTGCGCTGACCGACCTGCGGGCGACGGAGATCGGCTTCGTGTTCCAGAGCTTCAACCTCATCCCGACGCTGACGGCGCTCGAGAACGTCGAGACGGCGTTCGCGGGGTCGCTCGCGAACCGGGCACGCTCGGAGATCCGCGAGCGGGCCACGGCCGCGCTCCGCGAGGTCGGGCTCGGCGAACGGATGGAGCACCTGCCGGCCGAGCTCTCCGGCGGGCAGCAGCAGCGCGTGGCGATCGCCCGTGCCCTGGTGAAGAACCCGAGCGTGCTGCTGGCGGACGAGCCGACCGGCGCGCTCGACGAGGGCACCCGCGACGAGATCATGGGGCTCATCGAGAAGCAGTGGAAGGAACGCGGGCTGACGGTCGTCATCGTCACGCACGACTCGTGGGTGGCGAAGCGGGCCGAGCGTCGCCTGCACCTCAAGCAGGGGCAGGTGCGCGAGGTCTGAGGTGACCCGAGTCTCGCGGTGGGCGACAGTCCTCGTGGCCACGAGCCCGAGGACTGTCGCTCAGACCGAGTCTCGACCCACGGGGTAGTCGCAGTAGGCGAACCAGCGGGAGTCCGGGGACCACGGCGGGACGTTGACCGTGCCCTGGCCGCCGTCGAGCACGACGAGGGTCTCCGGCACCGGCATGATCCGGGCGCCGCGGACGAGCGCCCCGGGCAGCCGCCGCAGTTCCACGCGGTGGTCGGCCGGGTGGCCCTGCACCCCCGGCTCGTAGGACAGGTAGAGCAGGTGCTCCCCGTCCGGCGAGACGTGCGGGAACCAGTTCACCCGGTCGTCGTTCGTGATCCGGACCGGGTCGGTCGCCCCCGGCCAGAGCGCGACGAGCTGCGCGGTGCCCGGCGTGAACCGCTCCGAGTTCCACACGAGCATCTCGCCCGCGAACGAGACGCCGTCGTCGGGGTGCTCGTCGCGGGTCAGGAACGTCGGTTCGCCGGTGGCGTGGTCGACGAGTGCGACGTCGGTGGTCCAGACGCCCGCCTCGGTGCGCTCCCCGACGATCGCCGCGAGGGTCTCCCCGTCCGGGGCGATGCCGTGCAGGTAGAACTTCCGGACGACCGGCAGCGCGGTGGTGACGTCGGTGAGGGTCGCGGCCGCTCCCCCGGCCGGCACGGGCACCCGGTAGAGGTCCCCGTCGCGGCCGCTCACCACGACCGAGTTGCCCGAGGGGTCGAGCACGTGGTCGTTGTTGATCTCGGGGACGCCGGGCATCGGCACCGGGACGAGCGCGGTCTCGTCGAGCACCTGCCCGCCGTCGGCGAGCGGCAGCAGCCACAGGTCGCCGTTCCCGTTCAGCACGAGGGTGCCGTCATCGAGCACGTTCGGCGCCTCGACGAGCACCGTCCTCGACTCGAACACCAGCCGCGATCTCCGCGACTCGAGGTCGTACACGTGCACCCGACTGGTCTGTCCTGGCCGCAGCTGCCGCCCGCGCGCTCCACTCATGCGCCCCATCCTGCCCGGAACGACGAGACTCGGGCTGAGCGACGTCTCTCGGGCGCGATGGCACGAGGACTGTCGCCCAGCCCGAGTCTCGGGGCCGGGGTGCGACCGGCTACTTCACCGCACCGGCGGTCAAGCCGGCCACGAACTGGCGCTGCACGATGAGGAACGCGATCACCACGGGGATGGACACGACCAGGGACGCGGCCATGATCTGGTTCCAGTACACGTTCGTCTGCGTGGAGTACTGCTGCAGACCGACCGCCAGGGTCTGCCCGTCGCCGTTGGTCATGACCGAGGCGAAGAGCACCTCGCCCCAGGCCGTCATGAACGAGTAGATGCCGACCGCGACCAGACCCGGGCGGGCCGAGGGCAGGATGACCCGGAAGAGGGCACCCATCGGGCCGGAACCGTCGACCATCGCGGCCTCGTCGAGCTCACGCGGGATCGTCTCGAAGTAGCCGGCGAGCATCCAGATCGAGAACGGGAGCGTGAACGTCAGGTACGTGATGATCAGGCCGGTCCAGCTGCCGACGAGCTGAATGCCGAGCGAGTTCCCGAGGTTCGTGAAGATGAGGAACAGCGGGAGCAGGAACAGCACGCCGGGGAACATCTGGGTGGAGAGCACCGCGGTGGTGAAGGTGCTCTTGCCCTTGAAGTTCCAGCGCGAGACACCGTAGGCGGCGAACGTCGCGATGATCAGCGAGAACACCGTGGCGACCGTGCAGACCACGAGCGAGTTCACGAAGTACTTGCCGAGCGGCACCGTCGACCACATGTCGATGAACGGCTGGATGGTGATGTTGGTCGGGATCCACGTGAAGTCGTTCTGCACGTCACCGAGCGGCTTGATGGCCGTGGTGATCATCACGTAGAGGGGCACGACCGTGAACAGGGTCAGGATGACAAGGGTCACGACCTTGAAGGACTTGGCGCCGAATGTCTCACGCACGGACGGACCTCCGGTTGGTCACGGCGAGGTAGATGCCGGTGACGATGAGCAGGAAGATGAGGAGCAGGACGCTCATCGCGGCACCGGAGCCGAAGTTCCAGGTGATGAAGGACGCGTTGTAGATGTGGAAGCTCAGCAGGTCCGCGGCCGGGGGCTGCGCGGTCGAGCCGAACAGCACGAACGGCGTGTTGAAGTCGTTGAAGGTCCAGAGGAACATCACGAGCACGAGCGTCACGTTGACCGGGCGGACCATCGGCAGCGTGATCGAGCGCCACTGCCGGAACGGCTTCGCGCCGTCGACCGAGGCGGCCTCGTACACGTCGTTCGGCACGGACTGCAGGCCGGCCATCAGCATCAGGAACGCGAAGGGCCAGGTCTTCCAGATCGCCACGACGACGACGGAGACGAAGGCGTTCGAGCCGATCAGCCAGAACGGGCCGGTGCCGTTGAACAGGTGCAACTGGTCGACCAGGACGTGGTTCACCGCGCCGGAGTCACGCTGGAACATGAACTTCCAGGTGATGATGCCGGCGTACATCGGCAGCGCGTACGGCACCAGGAACAGGGTGCGGAACAGCCCGCGGCCCCGGAACGGCTTCTGCAGTGCGACCGCGGCGGCCATGCCGAAGGTCCAGGAGAGGCCGACGACGAGCACCGTGAAGCCGCAGGTGATCAGGAAGGAGTGCAGGACGCCCTTGCCGATCGCCTGGTCGAAGTCGACGACGACCGAGTAGTTGTGCAGTCCCGCGAAGGGAGCGGCGCCCCAGTTGGCGATGAAGTACTTGGTGAGCTGGATGAACGAGATCCAGATGCCGGTGAGCATCGGGACGATGTGGATGAGCAGCTCGAACAGGATGGCCGGCGCGACGAGCGCGTAGGGCAGCCAGTTGGTCTTGCGCTTGCGACCTGGCGGACGGCCCGACAGCGTCGAGCCCTTCGTGTGCGTCAGGTCGATGCGCTCCGCATCGGGCAGGACCGTCGTGGACATGGGCGGGGGCCTTTCGGCAGGAGGGGGTTCGGGTGCTTCGCACCCCGGTCCGTGGCAGCGGACGGGAGGCACGGCGTGCGTGAGACGGGACGCTCACTGCCGGCGGATGGCCGGCTCTGGGACTGTGGGGCCGGTGACGACCTGCCCCGGCGGGTCCGGCTCTGGACGCGAGGGGCGGAGGCCCGGGGCGTCCTTGCGGACGCGCCCCGGGCCTCCTGGGTGGATCAGCCGTTCGCCT
This sequence comes from Curtobacterium sp. 18060, assembly GCF_902706105.1. NCBI lineage: Bacteria > Bacillati > Actinomycetota > Actinomycetes > Micrococcales > Microbacteriaceae > Curtobacterium > Curtobacterium sp. 18060. Next base: position 11,286 of record NZ_CACSJV010000058.1, read on the forward strand.
GGGACACCTGGTCCTGGGCGGTCTGCAGCGCGGTCTTGATGTCGCTGTCGGACACGGAGCCGCCGGTGGCGATCTTGGCGAACATGTCGTTCATCGCCTTGCCGACGGTGGACTCGAACTGGTCCTCGGCGGGGACCAGCGGGAGGGGCTTGGCCTTGTTGTTGTAGATGTCGAGGAACGTCTTCGTCTGCTCGTCGGTGACCGAGTCGGCCGCGGCGGCGAGCACCGGGAGGGCCGAGTACGGCTTGTCGAGCGTGGTCTGCGTGTCCGCGCTCGTCATGTACTTGACGAACTTGAGCGCGCCGTCCTTGTTCTTCGTGTTCTTGAAGATCGACAGGTTGATGCCGGCCGGGAACGACGCGATGTCCTTGCCGTCAGCGGTGGTCGGGAACGGCACGACGCCGAACTCGTCCGTCTTCATGCCCTGCGAGGTGATGGTCGCGTTCGCGTTGTTCTGCGTCAGCATCATCGCGGCCTTGCCGTTCGCGAAGTCCGACACGGCCTGCGTGCCGTTGTCGTACTGCGCGTTCGAGGTGTTGACGACCTTGTCGGACTGCATCAGGTCGAGGTAGCGCTTGATGCCGTCGACGTTGCCCTTCTCGGTGAACGTGGGCTTGCCGTCCTTGTCGAACCACTCGCCGCCGTTCTGCGCCGAGGTGATGAACGCGAAGTGCGCGTTCTCGGTGTACGAACCACCGGCGATGGTGAAGCCGTACTTGCCACCGGTGGTGAGCTTCTTGGCGTCCGCCGTCAGGTCCTCCCACGTGGTGGGTGCCTCGACGCCAGCTGCCTTGAACATCGCCTTGTTGTAGTACAGGCCGTACGCGAGGCCGTAGAGCGGGACGCTCGTGACGGTCTTGCCGGGGGCGCCGCCGGTGGAGAGCGCGACCTTGCCGAACTTGTCGGCACCGCCGATCGCCTTCATCTCGGAGTCGCCGTACTCCTGGAACGCACCGGTCGCCTGGAGCGAGGTGGCCCAGGTGTTGCCGATGTTGACGACGTCCGGGCCCTGGCCCGAGGTGACGGCGGTCTGGATCTTCGTCTGCAGGTCGTTCCAGCCGATGACCTGGAGGTCGACCTTGATCCCGGTCTCCTTCGTGAACTTCTTGAGGACGGGGGTCAGCACCTCCTTGTCGTTCTGGAGCGACGTGCCCTGGTTGGACGCCCAGTAGGTGAGCGTCTTGGAGTCGCCGGAGGAACCGGACGATCCGGAGGAGCAGGCTGCGAGGCCGGTCACGGTGAGTGCGGCGGCCGCGGTGATGGCCAGTGCGCGGATGGCAGTGCGCATGACTCTCTACTTTCTCGTCGTTGAGATGGTGCAGGGATGGTGCAGGGGTGGTGCGGGATGGATCTTCGGGTGCTGCTGTGGTGTGCGGGGCGGATCCGGGCCGGTCAGGCCAGGGTCTGCTCCGCGGGGTCCCAACCCTCTGGGAGGGTCTGGGAGGGCGACACGGTGCTCTCGACGAGCACCGCCTCGCCACGTTCTGCCGCCTCGGCGATGGAGACCATCACGTCGAGGACGTGGAAGGCGAGGGCGCCGGGGACCCGGTTCTCGTCGCCTGCGCGGAGCGAGCGGGCGAGGTCGACCACGCCGGTGCCGCGCGAGTAGGTGGAGCCGACCGCGGGGATCGTCTCGGGCTCCTCGGCGCCGAGCGCGTACAGCTCGGTGTCGCCGTCGAAGTTGTTCGGGTCCGGGAACACGACGGTGCCGGTCTCGCCCGCGATCTCGACGACGCCCGTGCGACCGCGGTCCGACTCGAACGAGAAGACGCTCTGCGCGCTCCCGCCGTCCTCGAACTCGATCAGCGCGGAGTGGTTCGTCGGGACGTCGACGGGGAACTCGGTGCCCGCCTTCGGGCCGGAGCCGATCGTGCGCGTGGCGCGGGACTTCGACGCCGTCGCCGTGACCTTCTTCACCGGACCGAACGTCTGCACCAGGGTGGTGATGTAGTACGGGCCGATGTCGAACAGCGGGCCGGCACCGTACGCGAAGAGGAACTCGGGGCTCGGGTGCCAGGACTCCGGGCCGGGGCTCTGGAAGAGCGTCAGGCCGTTGAGCGGCTTGCCGATGCGGCCGTCGCGGATGGTGCGGAGCGCGGTCTGCAGGCCGGCACCGAGGAAGGTGTCGGGTGCGACGCTGACGGTCTTGCCCGCGGCGCGTGCGGCGTCACGGAGTTCGGTCGCGCTCTCGCGGTCGAGGGCGTAGGGCTTCTCGCCCCACACGTGCTTGCCGGCGGCGAGGACCTGCAGGGCGACCTCGACGTGGGCGGCCGGGATCGTGAGGTTGACGACGATCTCGATGTCGTCGTCGGCCAGGAGCTCCTCGACGGTGCCCGACCCGGCGACGCCCCACTTCTCGGCCTGGGCGGCTGCGCGCGGCAGGTCGATGTCGGCGATGAAGCGCACCTCGACGTCGGGGAAGACGGTGAGGTTCGACAGGTACTGGTCGGAGATGACCCCGGCGCCGATGACGCCGACGCCGACGCGGCCGGTCCGGGTGCTGCTGTCGAGGGCGGTGGAGGCCGTGGTGTCGGTCATGCGCGGGCCCCCTCGAGGAACGTGTAGGAGTCGGCGACCGCCTGGAAGACGTCGCCCTCGTGGCCGTCGAGCTCGACGACGTGGAGTGCGTCGGGTGCGGCGGCGAGGATCTCGCGGATCGGCATGATGCCGTTGCCCACGGCGACCTGCTTGTCGTCGTCGTGGGAGCCGTCGCCGTCCTTGACGTGCAGGAACTCGATCTTGTCGCCGTACTTGCCGATGATCGCCACCGGGTCGTCACCGCCGACCGTGACCCAGTAGGTGTCGAGCTCGAGCACGACGTCGTCGGACAGCGCGTCGGCGAAGACCTCGTAGGCGCTGACGCCGTCGATGCGGTTCGAGAACTCGAACGCGTGGTTGTGGTAGCCGAGCACCAGGCCGTGGTCGGCCGCGCGGGGGGCGAGGGCGCTGAGTTCGCGGGCGATGGCCTCGACGTCCTCGCGGGTGGTCCAGCGGGCCTCGTCGATGTGCGGGTCGATGAGGGTGCCGAGTCCGACGGTGACGCTCGCGTGGAAGATCCGCTCGAGGTCCTGCTCGCCGGCGTCCAGCAGTCGTGCGTGTCCGCTCGGGGCGGCGAGTCCGGCGTCGCGGAGCGCGGCGGCGAGTTCGTCGGCGTTGTCGACGAATCCGAAGGCCTCGACGTTCGTGTAGCCGATGTCGGCGATGCGCTGGAGCGTGCCGGGTAGGTCGGCCGAGAGGGCGTCGCGGACGGTGTAGAGCTGAACCGAGATCGGTTGGGTCACCAGGGGTTCTCCTCGTCGAGATGGTGCGGTCGTCACTGACCGAGCGTCACACTATGACCACTTCTGTCGGCGGTCAAGCAGAAGTTCGTGGAAGGTCGACGAACTTCGTTGCGTGGCGCGTTCGATGTGTGCTTCACTCCCCCCATGGTCGACTTGACTCGGACGGCAGCGTCGCCTCCGGTCGGGACGAGCGAGCTCTTCCAGATCCTCCGCGACGGCGTGCCGCGGACCCGGGCCGAGCTCGCCGCACTGACAGGACTCGCACGCTCCACCATCGGCGTGCGCCTGGACTCCCTCATCGAGGTCGGTCTCGTCGGCCCCGTCGACACCGCCGTCTCCACCGGAGGACGGCCGCCCGCCCAGGTGGCGCTGAAGCCCCGCGCCCGGCTCGTGATCGCCGCCGACCTCGGCGCCTCGCACGGCCGTGTCGCCGTCACCGACCTGGTCGCCGCCCCGCTCGCCACCCGTGAAGCACGCATCGACATCGCCGCCGGCCCGGTGGAGACCCTGTCGTGGCTGGTCGCCACCATCGACGAGCTGCTCGACGAGGTCGGTCGCGCCCGACAGGACGTCATCGCCATCGGGATCGGCGTGCCCGGTCCGGTGGAGTTCTCGACCGGACGCCCGGCGAACCCGCCGATCATGCCCGGGTGGGACGGCTTCGACGTGCCGTCGTGGCTCCGCCAGCACATCGCGGCGCACGTCCTGCTCGACAACGACGTGAACATCGCGGCCCTCGGCGAACGGGAGCACGGCTGGCCCGACGTCGACCACCTGTTGTTCGTCAAGGTCGCCACCGGCATCGGGTCCGGCATCGTGTCGGACGGCGAGCTGCAACGCGGTGCCCAGGGCACCGCCGGTGACATCGGCCACGTGCGGGTGTCCCGCGCCGGCGACGTCCCCTGCCACTGCGGCAACACCGGGTGCCTCGAGGCGGTCGCGTCCGGTCCGGCGATCGCCCGTGCCCTGCGTTCGAAGGGGCACGACGCCCACACCGGCGCCGACGTGCTGGACCTGGTGAACCGCTCCGACCTCGACGCGATCTACGCCGTCCGACAGGCAGGCCGCGACATCGGCGAGGTGCTCGCGACGTGCGTCTCGCTCATGAACCCGTCGGTGATCGTCCTGGGCGGCTCGATCACGCAGGCCGGTGAGCACCTGCTCGCCGGCGTCCGTGAGGTCGTCTACTCGCGGTCGATGCCGCTCGCCACCGAGCACCTCGTCATCGCCCAGTCGCGTGCGGGGTCGCTCGCCGCGCTGCAGGGCGCGGCGGCGCTCGCGATCGGCTACGCGCTCTCCCCCGCCGGGGTCGACGAGCTGGTCGCCTACGCCGAGGGGCGTGAGCTGGTCTCCTGACGTGTGCGCTGCGCCTCGTGAGCGCGTCGGATTCGGTCCTGCCGGTGGTCGGGGGGAGAATCGACGGGTGACGATCGTGCAGCCCACCCTGTGGGGCGACCTGGACCCCGGTCTGGAGGCGCCTTCTGCCTCCGCCACGCCGGCTTCGGTCCCGGGGCGCGACGCGTTCACCGCCCTTCGCGGCCACACCGAGCGGATCGTCGCGCACTCCTCGGACCGCTTCGCCTGGCTCCGCGCCCGCGCCGCGGGCATCACCGCGACCGACGTCGCACGGCTCGCCTCGCTGCACGCGGTCGAGGCCGTCGTCACCGAGAAGCGCTACGGCTCACGGTTCTCCGGCAACGCGTTCACCGAGCACGGCAAGGACCGCGAGCCCCACATCGCCGCCTGGGTCGCGGCCACCCACGGCATCCAGCCCTCGGCGCACCTGTTCCACGCCGCTGCGAACCGGGCGCACCTCGCCACCCCCGACGGTGTCGGTGTCCAGGGCTCGCGGGTGGTGCTCGCCGAGATCAAGACCACCGCGAAGGGCTGGCGGAGCATCCCCCGGCACTACCTGCGGCAGATCTGGTGGCAGCAGTACGTGCTCGGTGCCGACCGCACCCTGTTCGTCTGGGAGCGCCACGACGGCTTCGTCCCCGTCGCCGACGAGCCCGAGTGCCGCTGGGTCGACCGTGACGACGACCAGATCCGCGGACTCGTGCAGCTCGCCGACCTGGTGCTCGACAAACTGCGCGACTTCCGTTCCTAGACCTTGACGAGTCGGAGCCGGCTCATCCCCACGACGAGGACGCCGAGCAACCCGATCGAGACGCCCACGCCGACGCAGTAGATCGCCACGACCCCGTACCCCTGCGCGGGGTCGAGGAACGGGTACGGCACCCAGCCGTCGGTCGCGCCCCGGATCAGGATGACGATCGTCCACACCGCCGGGTAGATCAGGAACCACCAGACGTGGCGGAGGAGCAGCTTCGACCGGTCGGAGAACAGCAGCCAGTCGAGGACCGCGTACGCGGGGATGACCTTGTGCAGCACGTCGTTCGACCACTGGACGCTCGCCGACACGTCGACGTTCGTCAGCAGGGTGTTGTAGACGATCCCGGTCGTGGCGATGTAGACCGTGCCGGCGCCCCGGAGCAGGCTCACCCGCAGGTCCCCACGCTTGCGGCGGGCCGAGGCGACGAGGGTCACCGCCAGGGCCACGGCGATGATGACGTTCGACTGGATCGTGAAGTAGCCGAAGAAGTTCCACGGGTTGTAGACGTCCGTCTTCGAGCTGACGAGCCACTGGGCGACGATCGCGACGACGACGGCGATGACGGCGATCAACCGGAGCGAGTTCACGAGGGTGCGCACGAGACCACGCTACCGGGACGCGCGCCCCTGCACGCGAAAAGGGCCCGCACCGTTGCCGGTGCGGGCCCTTCTGCGAGTCAGTGGACTCAGATGCTGTTGACGTCCAGCGGGATGCCAGGGCCGAAGGTCGTCGAGACGGCGCCCTTCATGACGTAACGGCCCTTCGAGGAGCTCGGCTTGAGGCGGTTGATCTCCTCGAGCGCGGTCGAGATGTTCTCGTCGAGCTGCTCCGGCGTGAACGAGGCCTTGCCGACGACGAAGTGCACGTTGGCGTGCTTGTCGACGCGGAACTCGATCTTGCCGCCCTTGATGTCGTTGACGGCCTGCGCCACGTTCGGGGTCACGGTGCCGGTCTTCGGGTTCGGCATGAGGCCACGCGGGCCGAGCACCTTGCCGAGACGACCGACCTTGCCCATGAGCTCGGGCGTCGCGACGGCGGAGTCGAAGGACGTGTAGCCCTCGGCGACCTTCGCGATGAGCTCGTCGCCACCGACCTCGTCGGCGCCGGCTGCGATCGCGGCCTCGGCCGCTGCACCCGTCGCGAACACGATGACGCGGGCGGTCTTGCCCGTGCCGTGCGGCAGGATGACCGTGCCGCGGACCATCTGGTCCGCCTTGCGCGGGTCGACGCCGAGCTTCAGTGCGACCTCGACCGTGGAGTCGGTCTTCGCAGAGCCGGTCTCCTTGGCCAGGGCGACTGCCTCGGTCGGGGTGTAGAACTTGTCGGCCTCGATCTTCGCGGCCGCGGCTTCGTAGGCCTTGGACTTCTTCGCCATGGTGGTCTCCTTGCGAGATACGTGGTTGACGAGCCGGCGCGGCTCTCCCACGGAAAGGTGTCTGGGTGTGGGCCGGAGCCCGATCGGTGCTTAGGCCTCGACCGTGATGCCCATCGAGCGTGCGGTGCCGGCGATGATCTTCGCGGCCTGCTCGATGTCGTTGGCGTTCAGGTCGGCCTGCTTGGTCTCGGCGATCTGACGGACCTGGTCCATCGAGATCTTCGCGACCTTGACCGTGTGCGGGGTCGCGGACCCCTTCTGCACACCAGCAGCCTTCTTGATGAGCTCAGCGGCCGGCGGGGTCTTGAGGACGAACGTGAACGAACGGTCCTCGTAGACGGTGATCTCGACCGGCACGACGTTGCCACGCTGCGACTCGGTCGCCGCGTTGTACGCCTTGCAGAACTCCATGATGTTGACGCCGTGCTGACCGAGTGCCGGACCGATCGGCGGGGCCGGGTTGGCGGCTCCCGCGTTGATCTGCAGCTTGATCAGGCCCGTGACCTTCTTCTTCGGTGCCATGACTTGTCTTCCTCCTGGAATCGAACGCACGGGGATCCGTGCACTCTCCCGCTGGTCCGGCCGTTCCGGACCGCGGTGAAGGCCCACACGCACGAGGCGTGCGGGCCCAAACTCGATGAGTCTACCCGAACGGGGAGACCTGGACTAGAGCTTCGTGACCTGGTCGAAGCTGAGCTCGACCGGGGTCTCGCGCTCGAACAGCGAGACGAGGACGGTGAGCTTGCCGCTCTCCGGCTTGATCTCGGAGATCGAACCCGGCAGGCCCGCGAACGAGCCTTCCTTGATGGTGATCGTCTCGCCGACCTCGAAGTCGACCTCGGCCGCGGGCTGCGCCTGCAGGGAACCGCCGGACTTCGAGCCACCCTTGGTCGGGGCGGCCTCGGCGACCTGCACGAGGGACTTGAGCATGCCGAACGCCTCGTCGAAACGGAGCGGCGTCGGGTTGTGAGCGTTGCCGACGAAGCCGGTGACACCGGGGGTGTGCCGGACGACGGACCACGAGTCCTCGTTGAGGTCCATGCGGACGAGCACGTACGAGGGGATCCGAACGCGGGTGACCAGCTTGCGCTGCCCGTTCTTGATCTCGACGACGTCCTCCATCGGGACCTCGACCTGGTAGATCGACTCCTCCATCGACATCGACACCATGCGGTTCTCGATGTTCGACTTCACGCGGCGCTCGAAGCCCGCGTAGGAGTGGATGACGTACCACTTGCCCGGCTTCATCCGCAGCTCGACCTTGAAGGCCTCGTACGGGTCGACCTCGGCCTCTTCGGCGTCGTCGTCTTCGGCGTCGATCGCTTCGTCGGCGGCGAGGGTCTCGTTCGCCTCTTCGGCGGTCTCGGACTCGAGTTCGATCTCTTCCTCGTCCTCGACGGCCTCCACCGCGGCCTCGGCCTCGTCGGTGGAGTCGATCTCGAGGGCGTCCTCGACGACGGCGTCGGCCTCGGGGTCCTTGGACTCCTGCAGTGCCGTCAGCTCCTCGTCGATGCCGAGGGACTCGTCGTCCTCGGACTCGACGGAGATCGCGCGCTCCTCGGCGGACTCGGCGGAGCGCTCCTCGCCGGTCTCGACGTCGCCTTCCTGGTTCTCCTCGACCTCGGAGGACTGCTCGGCAGCCGTCGCGAGGTCGATGTCGTCGCGGGAGTAGTCAGACACAGTCGATTCTTTCCGTTCGGTGGTGCGGGTCGGGATGGCGGACGGTCCTGGTCACGATCGGCACCGTCTCGGGCGACCGTACTCCAGTGGACTGCCGCACTCGGCAGTCGACGTCCGGGTCAGGCCGTGGGCCCGTTGCCGAAGACGTACCCGACGCCGAGACCGAACACGAAGTCGAGGATCGACACCAGGATCATCATCACGACGACGAAGACGAGCACGACCAGCGTGTAGCTGAAGAGCTCCTTGCGGGTCGGCGTCACGACCTTGCGCAGTTCGCCGATCACCTGACGGATGAAGAGCACGATGGCAGCGATCGGACCCCGGCGCTCGGCCCGGTCCTGCTTCGCCTTGGCGACGACGTCGTCCGCCGTCGTCTCCATGTCTTTGCTCGCCAACTTCTACCCTTCCAGAGTTGCAGGGCGGACAGGACTCGAACCTGCAACCTGCGGTTTTGGAGACCGCTGCTCTACCAATTGAGCCACCGCCCTTCAGAGCACGTCCGTCACCGATCGTGTTCCGGTGGTCGAGTGTACGGGAGTCCGTCACACGGTGTCCACTTGGCCCCCTCCACGGCGTGCCGCGCCGATAGGCTGGCCCCCGTGAGCACCGCAGCCCCCGGCCCCGAGTCCACCGCAAC